>CALBIE010000620.1 GCA_937893495.1 uncultured Verrucomicrobiales bacterium
CGGGACGGGATGCAACACTATTTACAGCCCAAGGTTTTTGTTTCGGGCGGTATAACATACAAATGGGAGATTTCTGCCAAGCACTCTAAATTGCCCGAATTTCGCATTGATTCGCCCACGATGCATACTGTCATCATTAATCCTTGGGATTGGTTTGATTTGGTTTTTGAACTTTGGGAGAGCCGCCCTGAACTTCTCGATAAACTAAGTGAATACCCAATTGGTTCAATTTACTGATTAGTAGTTCCGCTGCGTCCTCATATAGCTTACCTCCTTCATCGTTGTATTGAGCCATTGGCCACTGAAACTGAATATGATTAGCAACACACTCCCCATCATCATGCCCATCGTGAATCGCGGAACAAACAAGCGAGAACAAGGCGGTGGACATCAACGACTGACCCGCTGCGTGTTCGGAATCGCCGCCATCGTTCGGGACTTCGGCTTGCTGCGAAGCCCCGCCCTCGGTCAGCCGTGAGTCACCTTTGACGTTCGCTGAAGAAATGAGCCCCAAATCGGAAAGCATCCATCAGCGAGGGCAATCGTTCCTTCCTTGGATGATCCGGAAGATTGCTCCCGCTCTATTCGTCGTCGGAATCGTTGGATGCGTAATCGGTCTGCTTGCAACTCACAATACTCCACTGCTTCGGGTGCTGTCGATTGTGGCGGCAGTTCTGTTCGCGCTTTGTTCGATTCTCTATTTCTACTGGGCGGGTTGCCAAACCAACGGAGGAGGATACAGGTGGTCAGGTTTGGAGCGAATTGGCATTGCCGTTTCAGGTCTAGCGGCTCTTGTGATGGCCGCCAAGTTGGCGCTTCCTGACGCACTTCCTGGATCGCATGTCGTGTATCTCGTCACCGCAATGATTCTGGCCTTTGTGGTGCGCCCTATTTTTGACAGCTTGGGCTTCAACAAAAACAACAGCGAACAAGGCGGTGCTGGACAACCGGCTACTCGCTCCGAGTCGAAATGATTTCCGCAGCTACAAACCTTAACCCGCAGTCGAAGGCGCGCCGCCGGTAGCCGGTGCCAGACCTTTGACGTTAGCCGTCATGGGAGCATCCCGTGAGAATTTGCATCTAAGAAATAACCGATTCCCGTGTCTCTATACTGTATGAAACGAATTCTCTTTCTCACATTCTTATCGCTGGCTGTGTCGCTGGTCGCCGCAGAAAAACCGTATGACTTCCGGGCCGCGGACGCCTATCGCAAACTCCCCGGCGCCGACAAGCAACGGCTAGAACAGGTTCACCGTGATCTGGTTTTGTTGTGGGGCGCACTGGATATTTATGCTGATGAGCACAGCGGAAACCCGCCTGCAACTCTTGACGACCTTGTCCCCAAGTATCTGGCGGAACTTCCATCTGATCCCTTTGCGACTCAGGACACAGCAAGTGCCCAGACAACTCACGGCTACACGCAATCCAAGAAAGGCATGGGATACCGATTCAAGCAAGGTGCTCCGGGGAATCGTGCGTGGGTCATTGCGAGCATTGGGCTGGCGGATTTTCCGTATCTTGCAGAACGGGGGAATGTTGGTCTTTACGTCTGCAAGGGGACTTGGATTTCCGGCATCAATCCGGTGATCACCAAATGACGGCTAACCAGATCACTGCACCGAACTGCCGCCCCGCCTTGCAGCTTCGATGCGCCGGATTCTTCGGAAGCTGCATTCGCTGGCAGCGCCCGTTTCCGGCGGCAGTCGGTGAGTTCAAGCGTTAGGCGGCTCGCACCGTTATGGATTTTCCGGAGCTTCGAGATGGTCAGCACGCGGTCGTAGCAGCCGAGGTTCAGACTGGTATCGTTTTGAGTCTCGACGGCAAACGATGGCGGAAGGATGAGCCAGCGGAGTGTTGGCGGGTCTTTGACTCGTTCGCAGCGGCTCGCGAGTTTGCAGTTGCAGAGGTCGCGAAGAATCCATTGGTTGAGTTTTGCATTTACGACAGAAAAGACCATCCAGTTGAGAGGATTGTGAGGTGACAATGACGCCGCCTAACGAATGAAGCATAGCTTTGATTCGGAGCGCAGCGGAGACATCAAAACTATGCCTGGGTGAACTGGCCCGGCGAACGTTCAGTCCGCTTTCATTCTTGGCCGGACTTTCCTCCCCGTTCCCCTTTGCGGATTGCTTTTGACCGCGAACCTCTCGCCAATCATCCGTCCGCCCTCTTTGCGACACCCGTTCACCGATGGCGGTGTTTCCTTGAGTGACTGAACCATCCCGGAGCGTTTGAACCGTAAAGGGGTCAGTCCTAAAGGTTGACAGTTTTTCTTGTTCACGCTTACCCTGCACCCATGCCACGCAAGTTGCGAGTTGAGTATCCGGGCGCGATTTACCATGTGATGAACCGGGGGGATCGCCGCGAACCCATCTTCAAGGACGACGCGGATCGGAAACGGTTTCTGGAAACCCTCGGCGAAGCGTGCGCCAAGACCGGCTGGCAGGTTCACGCCCTCTGCCTGATGCCCAATCACTTCCATCTCGTCGTGGAAACCCCCGGCGGCAATCTGGTGGCCGGCATGAAGTGGTTCCTCGGCACTTACACCGCGCGTTTCAACCGGTGCCACAAGCTCTTCGGCCACCTCTTCAGCGGGCGTTACAAGGCCCTCATCGTGGACGGCAGCGGCAACGGCTACCTGAAGACCGTCTGCGATTACGTGCACCTGAACCCGGCCCGCGCGAATCTGGTTCGTCCCCGGCAGGCGCTTTCCGCGTATTTGTGGAGCAGTTGGCCGGAATACATGAAACCACCCTCCAGGCGTTGGCCGTGGCTCCGGTTGGATCGGTTGTTGGGCGAGCATTTGATTCCGAAAGACAGCGCGGCCGGGCGGCGGCGATTGGAGGAGGCGCTGGAGCAAAGGCGGCTGGGCGCCGAGGGCGACGCCTTCAAGGCCATCCGGCGCGGCTGGTATTTCGGGGGCAATTCGTTGAAGGAGGAACTGCTCGAGCAGATAGGGCAGCGCGCCAGCGAGCACCATTACGCGGAGGAACGCCGTGAAAGCGGCGAGTCGCAGGCGCGCGGAATCGTGGCGGAGGAACTCAAGCGGTTGCGCTGGACCGATGCGGACCTGCGGGAGCGTCGCAAAGGAGATCCGAAGAAGGTGCGAATCGCCCGGCGTCTGCGCGGGGAGACGACGATGACGCTCAAGTGGGTGGCGAGGGAGCTGCACATGGGCGCTTGGACGAACGTGTCCAATCTGCTCTCGGCCGCGAAGCGAAAGTCGTGAGGAACACTCACCCGCCGACCATTTGTGTCAACCTTTAGGACTGACCCCTATTGGGAGTCGCTTGGCCAGCGTCAGGACGGTCCCCGTGTCGCCGCAGTCGTATTCCACCCGGGTGAACACGCGGGTGATGATGACGGTGCCGAGCCCGCCGGGGCGGATTTCACCGAGTCCGCGTCCGTGGATTTTTTCGGGGTCCACGCGACCGGCCTTGTCCTTCAGGCGCACGATGAATTCCTCGCCATCGGTCTGCACCGAGATGCGAAGCGGTCCGGGCTTGCCGCCGTAGGCGTGCCGGAACACGTTGCTCGCCGCCTCGTCGCACGCCATGATGATCTGCCCCGTGGTCACATCGTCGTAACCAACGCGGGTCGCCCATTGCTCGATGAATTGCCGGCAACTGCAGAGGTTTTCGGGACAGCAGGTCGTGTCAAATTCGGCGGGCGGGTCCGCTGCCGTCCAATCCAGCAGCAGCAACGAGGCGTCATCATGCTGACCGGCGGATCCCACGAACTTCTTCCATCCTTCGACGGCCGCATCAATCGTCCGCTTTGCATTCTGTCCCAATGGCAGCGACCGGAGAAACCCCTTCTCGGAATACTCCTGGCCTGCCGCGTTGCGCGCCTCGGTGATTCCATCGGACATCAACAGCCAGAAATCTCCCGGTTTCAACGGGCAGGTGACGGCCTTGTATTCAACGTCCGGGAGAATTCCCATCGGCAACTGCGCCTCGATGGCCTCGGTCCGCCATGCTCGCCCGTCGTAATGGAACGGCGAGAACTGGCCGGAGGCGCACACCTGCAGATTGCCGGTCTTCGTGTCCGCCAGCATGAAGGTGATGCTGATGAACCGGCCGGCTCTCAGATCGTCGTGCAACTGTCGATTGAGTTTTGTGACCCACTCGCCGAGACAGTCGCCGGCCTGGTTGGACACGGCTTTGATCATCGCCGTGGCCCGCGCCATGGTGATGGCGGCCGGAATGCCCTTGCCGCTCACGTCTCCCAATCCGAGCAGCAACCGGTGGTCGCCCAATGGATGGACAAAGTAAAAATCCCCGCTTACGACCCGCGCCGGGAAATAATTAAGATGCACGTCAGCGAACGGCAGTTGCGTCAACACCGGCGGCAGGAATGATTCCTGAATCTCTCTCGCCATTTCCAGTTCCTGCCGCGATTGCGCCCGTTCGCGTTCACGAATCTCCGCCTCGGCCCGCAACAAGGCGTTCACGGCCAGCCCCCCGAAGCCTTCGAACACCTCCTCACTCTGCTTGGAAAACGACTTGCGACCAATGGGATTGACCGCCTGCATGACTCCGAGACATTCGCCGCCGTTCATCAGCGGAATCGACAGCATCGCCCGAATCTCGAAACCAAGTTTGCGATTGATGGCCGGATAGTGTCGCGAGTCGGTGGCTGCGTCCGCGATATTGACAATCTCATGCGACTGAAACACGTACCCGGATATCCCCTGACCGGGCGGCACGCGCGGAAGCTCATCGAGTTCATGCACTTTGGAGTGGGTACTATAGAGAATCAGCTCGCCGGTCTCCTTGTCCGGCAGCAGGACGGAACTCGCCTCGGCTCCGATGACGTCGCGCGATTTATCGAGAATCTCGTCAATCAGCGTATCCAGATCCATCGCCCTGCCGAGCGAACGAGCCGCTTGAAGCAACGATTTGTATTGAACAACTGGATCGTCGAAATTCATCGCTACTTGTCGCAGTCTGGCGGAATGAGTATGGGTTGGTCACTTTTCAATATCTCCGCCTCGGTGGGAAGTTCACGAGTTTTACTTCCCCATAAAAGCCGGGAAGGTTTTTGGGCGAGCGTTTCAGCCAGCGCCTTGGTGTAGGTGCTGACGACCTTGAGATTTTGCGAGACCACGCGCAACTCGGCCAGAATCTTCTGAAAGTCGTTAGTGCTTTCGCTGATTAAAGCGTCCGTTCGATTCATCACGACGCCGCCTTTCAGGACGGCGGTATTCAGGTTCGTTGCCACCTGCTGAACTTCAGCGATAATGGACTGCAAACGGGGCGCAAGATTCTGGTAATCCGCCTTCAGGTTCTCCGTCACGATCTGGACATTCGTCACTGACCCGTCGGCATGGTTGAGCAAATTGCTGGATTGAAGCAGCAATCCGACGACACGCGGAATCAGGTTTGTATAGTCACCTCTGAACTTGCCAAGAATGTCCGCGGCTTCGCCGAACGCGACGTTGACCGTCTTCATTGTGTTCGTGCCGCTGTCCAGCAGCCCGGTGACGCGTGGCAGGATTTTCGGGTAGTCCGCTTTCAGTTTTTCAATGATGTCGCCCACTTTTTCGATCGCTGCCTGCGCGGACTTGGCCAGCGCGTCGATGCTGCCCGTAGCATCGCCAACGATTACGTCGCCGGAAGCCAGCTTCGCTCCGTCGAGACTTCCTCCAGTCAAAAGAATCATCTTTTCACCCAGCATGGTCTCCGAGCCGACCGCCGCCTTCACGTCTTTCGGAAGCTCCGGGACTTCGTCGAGTATCTCCAACGTCAATCGAATGGTCAGCCGGGGTTGCGCGGCTCGTTCCTTGGGTTTCAGGTAGCGGATGTTGAGCACGGAGCCCGCGCTGGCTCCGGCATATTTTACCGGGCTGTGCAGCTTGATGCCCGTGACGTCCTGAAAATCAACGTATAGGACTCGCGCCGGAGGATTCAGACGAAATCCACCGATCGCAAAAGTGAGCGCGGCGAGCAGCACCAGGCTGCAGACGACGACGACCAGCGGAATAATGTAATGGTGAATGGTTCGTGATTTCATTTGCGGTAATCAATCTCTTCGCCCAGCAACGTTTTCAGGTAATCGCCTTCCGAAAGTCGCAACGGAATCGGGCCATCCGCTTCCCCGCGAATGAACTGCTGCAGCATCGGGTTGGGATGCCTTCGAATTTCTTCCGGTGTACCTTCCGCCAGAATTTTTCCGCGGAGATCACCCGTGCCCAGCATCACCATGCGCGTGGCAATGCGAAAGGCACTGGTCATGTCGTGCGTCACCACCACCGCCGTCATTCCGAGTTTACGGGTCAGGTCCACCGTTAATTCGTCCACGACCGCCGTCATGACCGGGTCGAGTCCGGATGTTGGCTCATCGCTGAACAACAACTCCGGGTCCAGGGCCAGGGCTCGGGCCAGCGCCACCCGTTTCTTCATGCCACCACTTATCTCCGATGGCTTCAAGTGTTCGAACCCGGTCAGGCCAACCAGTTCCAGCTTCATCTTGACCATCAGGTCCACAATGTTGGGTTTCACATTGCTATGCTCGATGATGGGGAGTGCGACGTTTTCTCCCACTGTCAATGATTGGAGAAGCGCTCCCGATTGAAACAACATCCCAAAGCGTCGCCGGATCACTCCCAACTCGCGTTCTTCCATCTTCGTGATCTCTTTACCGAAGAGTTTGATGGAGCCGGAAGTCGGTTTCAGGGATCCGATAATATGCCGAAGCAACGTGCTTTTGCCGCAACCACTCCCACCCATGATCACAAACGTGTCACCGCGATGCACCTTGAAGGTGACGCCATTAAGCACCGTGCGATCGCCAAACCGGCGAACGAGGTTGGTGACTTCGATGATCGGCTCGCCCCTGTTTTTCGAGGTGTGCGATGCTGTTTTGTCAACCGTTGCGGGCATGATTACAGGAAAAAGAAAGCAGCCGTCATTAAGGCATTCGCGACCAGCACGGCGAGCAATGAATAGACCACTGACTGGGTCGTCGCCCGACCCACTCCCTCAGCACCGCCGCTCACGTTCAAACCGGCGTTGCAGGCAATCGTAATTGTCAGCCACGCGAAGACGACGCTCTTGGCCATGCCTGAATAGAGATCCGTCATGCTCGCTGCCGCCACAACCTTGGCAATATACGAGGACGTCGTCATGTCGAGGGCGAAGTAACAGATGGTCCAACCGCCGGCCAGCGCGACGTAATTTCCGACCACGGTGAGGCAGGGGAGCATGATCATCATCGCCAGGAAACGTGGCAGAATCAGATAACGGACGGGATTCACCGCCATGACTTCGAGTGCCTCGATTTCCTCGGAGACCTTCATCGTGCCCAGCTCTGCGGTTACCGAGGAGCCACTGCGCCCGATCACGATTACCGCAACCAACAGAGGACCCAGTTCGCGAAGCAGACTTACGGACACAAGGTCGGGGACAAATGCCTCGGCACCCATTCGTCGCAATGTATTGGCGCCCTGCATTGCCAGGGTGAGGCCGATGGAGGCCGAAGTAAGGCTGGCCATCGGCAGTGCCTCGACGCCGATTCGGATCATCTGGTGAAAAACTTCGCTGACCTTGAAGAGGCGTTGCCGCCATGAGCCTACGAACAGCCAATAGAGGATTTGCACGTTGAGCTGGAGATAACTCTTGGCCACGGCGTCAACGTTTCAAATGATTAGAGCAATCCGGTGCGGGCGTCTTCTTCCGTTTTGAAAATGGAGAATATCTGGTTGAGGCGAACAAGACCGAAGACGCTCTCCACCCGGTCGCTGAGCCCGAACAGCCCGATGCGACCTTCAAAAGCGCGCGAGTTCTGGTAATACTCGACCAGCGTCGCCAGCCCGGAGGAATCGATATAGCTTACCCCGGAGAAATCCATCAGGAGCACGCTGGTTTTGTCAGCAATCACGGTTTGGAGCAACTCGCGCATTCGGGGAGAATGCTGGAGGTCAATATCGCCGGAGAGCGCAATCAGCCGCACTCCATCTTCGGTACCCGACTCCTGCCAATCCATCGCGCGCCAGCCTAAGCCGGTTTGATTCTTCATTCAAAGAAAGAAATACGACCAGCACCGGGAACGGGCGCATCCGCGCACTGTCCCCGTGCCGGAGCGCGGCTGTGTCGGAGACCAGCCGCAGCGGGTTCGCCAGTCGAGTGGGATGGTGCAGTCCAAGGCATTCGTCCGGAAGAGGCTGCTGCGACCGGCCTTTCAGGCACAGTCGCGCTCCGGCGGCTGTGTGCGGATGCGCCCCATGGGGATCCGGACGGCACCCACTGCTCCTGATTCGGAACCTCAGAATGAGTACCATCGCCTCGGGAGCAGTTTGTCAGACGATTCAGGGTGGTAATGGATTGTTGTGCCTTGCACGTTTCCCGCGGCTTCCTCAGTTTCTGCGGCGATGGATCAAATGGACCAGGCAAGCGAAAGTCAGCCCGAGCGTTTTCCGCCGGGGCTGTCCCACGCGTTTCTCTTTGCAACGTGCAACGCCCTGTCCTTTCCCATCGTGTTCGGGAGTCCGATGATTCTCTACGCCAAGAGCCTCGGCGCCACCGCGACGGTATTGGGAATCCTGGCGGGAATGATGCCGCTGCTGGTGATTCTGCAAATCCCCGCCACGAAACATGTACCGCGCTTTGGTTATCGGCTCTTTGTATTGATCGGTTGGGCGGCACGAACGGTTGTCTATTTCGGTCTGGTCTGCGTGCCGTTGTTGACGGTGCTCGAGCCAGCCACGCGCCTGGCCCTGCTGCTTTCGTTAATGTTTGTGTTCACCATGTTGCGCGGAATCTTCAGTTGTGCCTGGTTGCCATGGATTACCTCCCTGGTACCAGAGAATATCCGTGGACGCTACCTTGCCGTCGATTACGCCTGCGTGCAGTTGAGTGGTTTTGTGGTCGTCCTGAGCGCCGCCTGGTGGTTGGGTGCGGAATCTTCGCCGACCCGCTTCGCCGGGCTGTTTCTCTTCGGCGCGCTGGCCGGATTGGCAAGTTTGTTTTTTCTGGGGCGCATTCCCGAAGTCGCGCCCCCTGAAGCGGTGCGGGAATCAGCCGCGCCCGTTCCGTGGAAGGAAATCCTGTTGCATCCCCCTTTTCGAAAGTTACTGAGCTTTTCCATGATCTGGGCTTTCGCGTTCGGTGGAATCGCTCCGTTCACTGTCGCCTGGCTCAAAACCGAGGCGGGATTGCCGGTCGATTCAATCCTCAAGGTAACGGCTATAACGTACCTCGGCGGATTGGTGGCGGTCGGCTTGATGTCCCGTCGGCTGGACGCATTCGGGAGCAAACCCGCGATGCTGTTGGCGATGATGTTGTGGCTGGCGCTGATCGGTTGCTGGGTGGCCCTCTCGCTCGGCGTTCTGCCGATTTCGTACGCCGTACTCGTTCCCCTTCACGTGGTGATGGGTTTCGCCGGAGCTTTAGTCGGCATGTCGATGATGCGTCTGGTCATGGGGGTCATTCCCACCATGGGTCGAAGCCATTTCTTTGCGCTGTTCTCGGTCACAGCCAATGTCTCCATGGGCGTCTCGCCGATCTTATGGGGCCTGTTGCTCGATGTATTGCGAGAATCCGGGGTTGCCCGCGAGCAATGGGGCGTGGGTCACTATACTGTGTTCTTCGTCGGGGTTGGCGTCTTCGTGGCGGGGGCGTTGATCCTTTGCTTTCGCTTAAGCGAGCCTGCCGCGGTTCCGATGAATCGGCTGCTGCGCGACATCCTGATTGAATCCCCGCAGCGGCTCTGGATTCGATTCTGGCCGCGCCGTTAAATCGGATTCGCCGCTATTTTTCGAGCGGGTAAAGATCGAGCCGCCGATAGAAAAGTTCGGCGTTGTTCGATTGGATCAGAATCTTGCCCGACTTGGGATCGGCATTCTTGCCGTCAACCATCACGCGGCCGTTGACGGTCAACTTGACGTTTCCGTCGCGATTGATGATTTCAATCTGATTCCATTCGCCCAACGGTTTTTCCACTTCATCCGGCCCACGAAAGTCGATCTTGTTTTCCCAGGCACCTTTTCCCGGGCGGTCAAAGCGTTTGGTGTTACTGACTCCGTTCGCCGTCAATGAGGCTCCGCTGATGAGGCAAAGATCGCCGGTGGCGCCTTCGAGAAGCTGGCACTCCTGCGATTTCATAAAGAGTTTGTCCTCGCCGGTGGCGTTGAAGAACAGGCCCGCATCCCGCCCGCGCCCCTTGCCGTCCCAGGTCTTTTTGCCCCACTTGAACTCAGCGACCAGGCGATAGTTTCCGTAACTTTTTTTCGTGGCGAGATAAGCCATGTGTTGACCGCTCACCCGCAAGACACCGTTTTTGTAGGTATAGACGCCATCAGGATCCTTGTTCAGGTCGGGCGGATTCTTGCGGTCACTCGAGTTGCGAATGTAGCTGTAGAAATTACTGAGGTCTTTGCCATTGAGAAGATGGACCACTTTGGGTGATTTCTTATTCCTTTCGGCAGCATCGGTAGTAGCCGTGGCGGCAAGGAGAACGACCGACCACAGAATCATCGTCCGACGAATATTAATATTTGTTTTCATGGATAGGTAACGCCGATTTTAACCACCAGCAGAACCGGAGGAAAGAAAATGCTGTTGCATACCGGCAAAAATCGCCCCAGTAATCCGGTTCCTTCATTTAACGTGCGCGCCGAACACCGGACTGGTTTGCGGGCCACGCACGATCTTCGCAATGGACGGCATCCCGAGCACCCGAAAGAAACTTCCGGGTCATACACCTGATTGCTCGATATCCCGACGAAGTTCCCTCACATTTGGAGCGTCATGGCATCAAGAATTGTTATTCGGGCTTTGGTCATTCCCTGGGTATTTGGGTGTCTCGTCATTGGTCATTCCGCCGCCGCCCGGCTCCCCAACATCATCATCATCTATGCCGACGATCTCGGTTACGGCGATCTGTCATCCTACAATCCCAACGCGGCCTACAAGACGCCGCGCCTCGACCGCATGGCGGCGGAAGGGATTCGCTTCACCGACGCCCACAGTCCATCGACCATCTGCTCCCCCTCGCGTTACGGACTCTTTTCGGGGAACCAGGTCTGCCGCACGGGTCGCGGAACCCGGGCCTTCGAGGGTCCGGGCGGTCCAAGCTACATCAAGCCGGGCGAACTCACCATCGGAGAGATGTTGCGCTCTCAGGGTTATCGGACCGGCGTCTTCGGCAAATGGCATGTCGGACTGACGTGGTATGACAAGAACGGCAAACAACTGGGTGGCGGGTTCAAGAACTCGTTGCTCATCGACTACCAACGCAGCACGCCACTGGAGGACGGCCCGAACCAACGCGGGTTTGATGAATCCTTTGTCACACCCAACTGTCCGACCACCGATCCGCTCTACGTTTACATCGAGAACGGCATGGTAAAGACCCCGGCCAGCCAACGCCACAAACGTGGCAACCTGCCCAATCCCGGCGGAAAATGGCGCTGGGATAATGACGAAGGCTGGATGGCACCGGACTACAGATTCGTTGACGCGGATCTCCTCTTCTACGACAAGACCCTGGACTTCATCACCAGGCACCGGAAGAATCACTCCGACAAACCCTTCTTCGCCGTCTTCTCCACGCAGATTTCCCACGCCCCGGTCCTTCCCGCGCCCGAGTTCAACGGGAAGACCAAGGGCGGCCCTCGGGGTGATTTCGTGTTCGAACTCGACACGCTCACCGGCCGCCTGCTCGACGCGATCAAACGCATGGGAATCGATGATGATACTCTCGTTCTCTTCACCTCCGACAACGGACCCGAAACCGTCCACACAGACTGGATGCGCCAGGATCACCATCACGATGCCGCCGGTGGCTACCGCGGCATGAAGCGGGACGGTTGGGAAGGCGGCCATCGCGTTCCGTTCATTGCCCGCTGGCCCGGCCGGATACCTCCCGGGCAGGTGTCCGAACAATTGATCAACACCACCGACATCTTCGCCACCCTCGCTTCAGTGACTGGCCATGGACTTCCCGATGACGCCGCGGTGGACAGCTTCGACCTGCTTCCCGCGATGCTCGGAACGGCGAAGAAACCCATTCGTCCTCACATGCTTACGCAAAGCTTTCGCGGCGAATTCCAGCTTCGCCAGGGCGATTGGAAATACCTCAACCACATGGGCTCCGGTGGAAACAACTACACGCGCGGCAATCTCCTGAAATACGCCCTACCCGAAACCGCACCCGACGCGACCGGCCAACTCTTCAATCTCGCCAAAGATCCCGCTGAAACCACGAACCTTTTCTTTAGCGAATCCGGCAAGCGCAAAGAATTACAGGCACTGTTAAAGAAGCTGACCAGCAAAGACGGCGGCCGCACGGCTCCGGTAAACCGGAAACCGATCGGAATTGGGAATATCCCCCGCTTGTCTTCGGTGCGGTAGGTCCGCCACTGGCGCCAGAAAATTAGCCGGACGTCACAAGGACAGCATCGCTACGTCCGATGACAATAACCGCCCTGACAGTCAGTCCGCGTACACCGCCGCTTGCGGCCGGCGGGCGCGGCGCGGAGATCGGCAACGAAGCCGAGCTGTTGACACGGCCGGACTATTTCGTCTGTATTTGGTGCCATGCAAACGCCCCCCGTCGGTCTGCTCCGATTAATTCTTTTCGGATTCCTGATAGGCTCGATGACCGGCTCCATCGCCGCAGCGGCGGGCCTGGTCATCCTGCTCGATCTGCCCGGTTCGGGAACTGATCCTGATCGCATTGATTACGCCAAGCTGCCGCGCCTCAAGGGCGATCACGCCGTAGTCAGCATCGCCACGCGAAATGATCGTCCGGAAGTGGACGGACGCGTTGACCTGCGCAACTTCCGCTTCGAACTTCACAACTACCTCGCGCACTTCGGCGGACGTTTCTGGTGCATCTGGAGTGACGGCCCGGTGGTCGAGGACGAACCCACGCAGGAGATTCGCTACGCCACGAGCAAAGACGGTCTGCGCTGGTCGGATTCGAAATCCGTCACCGGCACGCCGGCTGCGCCGTATGCCTTCATCGCGCGCGGACTTTGGATTCGCAACGGCGAATTGCTCGCGCTGGGTGCGCATTACAAGGGCAAGGGCGCGTTTGGCGTGGACAAAGAACTGGAACTGCACGCCTGCGCGTGGGACGAAAAGAAGGGCGAATGGTCTTTCAAACAAAAGCTCTACGGCAACGCCATCAACAACTTCGCGCCGCAACGCCTCGCCTCCGGTGACTGGATCCTTACGCGCCGCGATTCGCGCTTCAATGTATCGGTGCTCATCGGCGGGGTGAAATCGCTCGACGACTGGCAGTCGTTTCCCGTCGTCGGCATCGGCGAGGTGAAGGGGTTTCGACCGGACGAACCCATCTTCTGGCCGCTGCCCGACCAGACGCTATACGCGCTCTACCGCGACAACGGCGGATCGCGGCGGGTGTTTCACTCGACCTCAACCGATCAGGGCCGAACCTGGGGCAAGCCGGTCATGTCCAATTTTCCGAACTCCACCAGCAAGCTGTTCTCGATGAAAACCAGTCGCGGTTATCGCGTGTTGGTGCTCAACGCCAATCCCAATATCGGCCGGCGTGAACTGCATCTCGCGGTCAGCAAAGACGATCGGATCTTCACCCGCCTGGCGTGGCTGGACATCCCGGCCCCGCCGGAGAATGAGGCCGTCAATACCGTTTCGTTGCGGAAGAAATTTTCCGCCGGCATCGGAACGCTTCAGTATCCGCACGTCATCGAACATGATGGATTTCTCTACATCGCCTTCTCGCGCCTCAAGCTGCAGACTGAAGTCCTGCGGGTGCCGCTGGATGCCATCGAAGCCTTGCTGAAATAGTATGGTGCGACCCCTGCTCACCTACGGCCTCAGTCTCATCTGCGCCTGCGCAGTGAATGCGGAACGGCCGAACATTATTCTCATTCTCGCCGATGATCTCGGCTATGGCGACATCGGGTGTTTCGGGAACACCATCAACCGCACGCCACATCTCGATCAATTGGCGCGCGAGGGACTACGGTTGACGGATTTACATTCCAACGCCGCCAACTGTTCGCCGACCCGGGCCGCGCTGTTGACCGGTCGATATCAGCAACGGATGCGGATCGAAGGCGCGCTCGGCGAGAATGCGCCGGGTTTGCTCAAGAGTGAAATCACCATCGCCGAGCGGTTGCATGAAGCCGGATACGCCACCGCGCTCTTCGGCAAATGGCATCTTGGCTACAAATCGGCCAACGGCCCTTTGCTTCACGGCTTTGAGGAGTTCATCGGCCATCTCCACGGGGCCACCGATTACATTTCGCATGTGGACAAATACGGACGGATGGACTGGTGGCACGGCGATCAGCCGACAGTGGAGGCGGGGCACAACACGGAATTGATCACCCGGCATTCCGTCGGCTTTATCGAACGCTATCGCGACAAGCCGTTTTTCCTGTTCGTGTCGCATTCGGCAATCCACTTCCCCTGGATGAATCCGGGAGACGAGGCGCATCGAACAGCCGGAACACGGTATGAAGGCAAATTGGGAAAACTTGGCCCCCACGCAAACGGACCCCTGCAACCGGTCGTGCAGCGGATGATCGAGGACCTGGACAAAAGCGTCGGCCGGATCGTGGCGACCGTCCGGCGATTGAAACTTGAGAAGCGGACACTCATTTTTTTCACATCGGACAATGGCGGGATCGTGAAGGAAGCGGGCGTGCCGATTGTTCCGTCGAACCGGATTTCCAGCAATGCGCCGTTGCGCGGTCAGAAGCATGGCCTTTACGAGGGCGGCCATCGGGTCCCGACCATCGCCTGGTGGCCCGGCAAAATTGAAAGAGGCGGCACTTCCGGAGAAACGACGATGACGATGGACCTGTTTCCGACCCTGCTCGAACTGGCGGGTTTGAATCAACCAGCACCCGACTCCGCCAGCCGACTTGATGGCATCAGCCTCGTCCCGTTGCTCACCTGCGGCAAGGCCCTGCCGCCGCGCAAATTGTTCTGGCGTCAGGGAGATTCGCGCGCGGCTCGATCCGGCAATTGGAAGATCGTCAGTATCCATCAGCAACCGTTTGAGCTTTACGATTTGGAACACGATCTCGCCGAACGGCGAAGCCTCGCGCAAGAACACCCGGACAAACTCCGCGAACTGATGGAGAAACATCAGGCCTGGGAACGGGAGGTGACATCGGGTTCGCCGCGAGACTGAGCGTTGGTGACTGTGGAAAAACACAACGCGGCGGAGTCGGAACCCAAGGGGAGCACGCCCGCCTCGGGCGTTGGTTTGTGCGCCCTCGCGCAAACCGTCTTGAAGCCAACGCTGATCCGGAGCCTTACGATTGGTAAACCCGACCTTCCCACCGGACGACCCGCTCGAACGTGCTCTGCACCGCCAAATTGCCTTGCTTCTCCGATGAATGGATTGAAGATTTGGCCTCGCGATTACCCGGGACCGTCGTTACGCCAGACTGTTTTGGAGAACCCAACCGCGGAATGGGAGATGACCGTTTAGAGATTAGATAATGTATGATGGGCATCGACCCTGAGACCTGGGAAAACTGGGAAAACGACCAGGTTCCCGGCAAAATTCTCAAACAACTTGGGATATAAGCAAGAAGGACGAACTTATTGAACCATCCGACTCGTTGCTCACCGAGTTGCGGCGATTGATCGCCGATGCCCGCCAACAGGTCGCGCAGGTTGCCAATGCCGCCCTGCGGCGACAATTGGGCTGGACTCACTTCCAGAGGAACATACCGCTCAAAAACGACCTCCTCGTGAAATGCGAGATCGCCATGGAGGGAAGCGCCAAAGCTCAAAACTCTTCTCCCTCGCCCCCATCGGGGGAGAGGGCCGGGGTGAGGGGGCAACTTGTGAAATTCGCCCTGCTCAAGCTCTACGGCCAGGAGTTCACCCTCACTGACCATTCCCGTCATGTACGAATGCACCCGGGCTGCGATGTCGCCTCCGATCATCGGTTCGCGATTCTTCGTGGAAAACACAATGTGGGCGAAATTGCAATGGAGAGATTGGGGCATTATTCGCGCGTCCCTTCAGGACGCCGTTGTTATTGGTTTCGTTCCCCGGACTGAAGTCCGGGGCTTTTTTTGGGTGATGCTTTCAGCATCGTTCAAATCATTCGACAACCGCGCTTACTTCTGCTCACGTTTCTTCCGCTTGGGATTGTCGTTCCTGGTTTTCTTTGCCTTCTTGACCTTCGGCGGGCCGTAGGTCTTGAGCAGGACGGCATCGACCTTGGCCCGGTCATCCTTGTTCTGGAGTGCGGCAAGCATGGGATCGCCGGTCCGTTTCATCCATGACTCCAGCCGCTTCCGGTAATCATGAATCTGCTTTTGATAATCCGTATGGCCGATGAGGTTGTTCAGGCAATTGGGATCTTTCTCCAGGTCGTAGAATTCCTCCGGAACGCGCATACGGAACAGGTCGATGCGGGCGGCGATGTCGGGATTGGTTTTTGCCGCAGCCGCCATCGCTGCGAAGGTCTTGCCCTCGTTGTTGTTGCGATAGACGTGTTTCCCGTCGCTGAACGGATTGTAGATGTAGCCGAACTTCGCATCCTGCACGCAGCGCATCGGAACACCATCGTTGCCGGCCTTGCTGTCGATCTGGGTGAACATGAACTCGCGAGTGTCTTGAGATTTCCCTTGCAACAGCGAAACAATGCTTCGTCCGTCCAATCGCTTCGGTCCCGACACACCCGTGATTTCGAGGAAGGTGGGCATAAGATCAACCGGCGATACGAAATGAGTATCGTTCCGGCTGCCGGGCCTGACATTGCCGGGCCATCGCACGAGGAAGGGCGTCCGCGAACTGTGAAACCAGGTGTTGCACTTCGCGAAGGGAACGGCGATGCCATTGTCTGACATGAAGAAGACGATGGTGTTGTCGGCCTGCCCGGATTCTTCCAGTGCCTGCATGACCTTGCCGAAGGTGTCGTCCAAACGCCGCGTGGAGTTTTGGTATTGCGCCAGTTCCGCGCGCGCACCGGGCAAATCCGGCAGAAATCCCGGCACCTCGACCTCATCAGGTTTGTACGTCCGGCTGGGCATTGCGGCGCCTTTGGTGAGTTTCTTCGGATCGCAATAAGGTCGGTGCGGGTCGTGGGAGTTGACCATGAAATAGAACGGCTTCTTCTCCTCGCGACACCGCTTGAAGAAAGCCACGCAACGTTCGTAGTAGATTTGCGGATTCCGACCATTTCCAAGATCTTTCTGGTCAAACGAATAGTCCCACTTCATCGAGGTCGTCGGCGTGGAATGCGAGACCTTGCCCAGAATCCCGGCGAGGTAACCGCCGGATTGAAAAGCAGTCACAATGTCCGGCGTACCGGGCCTGGCCTTCATGAAGCCCATGGCACCCGAGTTGTGGCTCAGAAAACCGGTTGCAATCACCGCCCGACACGGGGCACAAATCGCCACGTTCACATGCCCGCGATTGAAGAGCATTCCCTGAAAGGCAAAGCGGTCGAGATTCGGAGTCAAACCCGCCACCTTGCCGCCATACACCCCAAGCGACTCGGCGTGGAGGTCATCGGCCGTGAAGAGAAGCACGTTCGTACGCTGCGCTGCACTGGTGCTGAACGCGACGCCGAGCAGAAGCGAGAGAATCTTATATGGCATGGCTCAACTTCGTCCTCTTTCGGATCCGTTGGCAAACTCATTCTGAGCCGACGGTTCATTGTAATTCACTGGACCGGCAAACGGCCGGGACGGATGAACGTGTCTCAGTTTACTTCATATCCGTTGCAGGTCGGGCTGGGCAACCGCCTTCCTCCCTCCCCGTGAACCTGGTAGCAGCCGACGTGAGGAGGTTCATGCAACATTGGGTAAAAGAAATCAGAGCCTGCCAACGAACGGGTTGGCGAAAGTGGGGTGGGTCTCCGACCCGCCGGTTCCGGGAACCTCTGGTTCCCCAGACACATCCGGGCTCAATTGCGTTCCCGGAATCGGCGCCCTCAGAGAGGCCGCAACCGGCAGGTCGGAGACCTGCCCCACGCCGTGAAGCTCTGCCACCGGAGGACGCAAGTTCGATGACATTATGCCGCGCCTATTTGGCGCTCCGATTCTCCTCACGTCGGCTGCTACATCGGTTTCGAGGCGGCCGCCCAGACGGCGAGTTTTTCGCGAAAGATTTTTGCGTTGTGACGGATGTCCACCGGGAATGCGGGATGAAAGAGAATCGTTTTGATGTTGCGAGTCAGTTCGTATTGCGAACCAATCTTCAACAACTCCGTGCGTATCGTGGCTTCGGTCTGGTGACGGGATTCCGAATCCAGTTCCACGCAGAGAACCGGTTCGGTCGTTTCATTTCGTGGAACACCCACGAGCGCGGTGCGAAACACTTCGGGATGAGTGTTGAAGATGCCTTCGCACGGAATGGTGAAAAGCGTTCCCGAATCGGTGATGACACGATGGGCTTTGCGTCCACAAAACCAGATGCGACCGGTGTCGTCCCGATAACCCACGTCGCCCATGCGATGATAAGATCCGCCATTCTTTGAATCGGGAATCTTGCCGAGCTTCGTGGACTCCGGGCGATTGTAGTACTCGCGCGTGACATTCTCGCCCCTGACGGCGATTTCACCGATCTCGCCGTTGGCCACGAGCAAATCCTCCGACCAGTCGGCAATCGGTTCATCGGTGATGCGAATCACCTTCAACTCGATTCCCATGACCGGTTTGCCCACGCAGACGCCACCGCCGGTTTTTGTACGAGCGGCGGTGTCGTTGAGAATCTCGTGACTCCCGATGGAAGCCACGGGCAGCACCTCGGTCGCCCCGTACGGAGTGAAAATCTGCGCATCGGGTTCAAGCATCTTCGAGAATCGCTCGAGGATGGCGGCGCTGACGGGCGCGCCCGCCGAGATGACTCGTTTCAAGGATGGAAACTTTATGCCCTTCGCCACGCCATAACGACTGATGCGATTGATGAGAGCGGGCGAACCGAACATGTTGGTCACGCCAAAGTTTTCAATGCACTCGCCAATCATCGCGGGATCAACGTTGGCCGGCCGGGTGGCGTCCATGTCGGGAATGATGGCGGTCATGCCCAGTGCCGGCGCAAAGAGCGCGAACAGCGGAAACGTCGGCAGATCAATTTCACCTGGTTGGATGTTGTAAATCGCCTTCAGCTTTTTCACCTGGCTGTCGAAGATGCCATGCGTATAGACGACGCCCTTGGGAACCCCTGTGCTGCCGCTGGTGAACAGAATAGCGGCCACTTCATCCGCACGCGTCGCGGCCATCTTGAAACCGTGATTGGCATTCACCCGTCCGCGAATCGCCGCGAGGGTGTCACCGCCCCAGAAGAGCCTGCGGCCGACGGTGACCAACTGCTTCAGCGTGCCGTTCGCCCAACGAAACAGCCAGCGCGCGACATGGGCTTTGGGAATTCCAATGAACGCCTCGGGCTCGGCCTCCGCCAGGCATTGACCGAGATTCTTGATGCCCATTCCCGGATCGATCATCACCGGCACGGCGCCAATCTTGAAGAGCGCAAATGTGAGCGCGAAAAAATCCAGACTCGGCGTTACCATCAGCACGGTGCGCATGCCACGAGTGATACCGTAGTCGATCAATCCGGCGGCAATACGATCACTCTCATCGTCCAGTTGCCGGAAGGTGAAATGCGTGTAGCTGACCCGTCCCGCTGCGTCGCGTCCGTGGGGAAACACGACGGCCTGACGATGCGGTTGATGCCGCGCCATGGCCGGCAGATGCGCGGCGATGTTGACTGCCTCAATCGCGTCACTCATGGATGGGATTATCTTTCAGGAACCCATTGATGATTTCAACAATCTCGTCGCCCACGTCCTCCAGCACGTAGTGTCCGGCATCCGGAAAACGATGCACGTTGGCTTCGGGCAGATACTCCGTCCACTGGTTCAGGAAATGCCGGTCAAAGACAAAATCTTTTTCTCCCCAGCAGATCACAGTCGGGATTTTGCGAAACTGCCCGATGTCTTTCTCCACGCGACTGACGAGATCATAGCCTTCGTCGCCGGAACGCAGGGGGATGTCCTGGACAAAGCGCAAAACCGCGACGCGATTGGCCCAGGTGTCGTACGGGGCAAGGTAGCCATGCCGAATCTCGGCCGTCAGCGGCTTCTTCGTGGCGCACCAACTGACGGCGGCGCGACTGAAGGCATTGGCGCCGCGCACGAGCAACGAACCGAGCAGCGGCGTCCGGCAAAACCAGAGCGACCATGGAAATGGTTTGGTTTTCGGCAGATGGAAGGCGCCGGTGTTCAGGATGACGAGCCGCTTGATTTTATCCGGATGGAGCGTGGCGTAGGCCATCCCGATCATTCCGCCCCAATCGTGAACGATGAGCGTGACGTTGTCCTTCACCCCAAGTTTGTCGAGCAGTGCCTCGAGATCAGCGACCCGTTGTTTGAGCGTGTACGGATACGACTCCGCGTCGGGTTTGTCGGATTTGCCGCAACCGATATGGTCTGGAACGATCGTGCGATAGCGATCGCGAAAGGCCTTCACCAGATTGCGATAGTAGAAAGACCAGGTCGGATTACCGTGGAGCATGACCAGCGGGTCGCCATCGCCTTCGTCGAGGTAGTGGAGCCGGTTGCCGTCCAGCTCCAGATACTTTCCGGCGAAGGGATAAAGTTCGGGGCTGACTACCATTTCAGGCCAAGCATCATACAGTTAAGACCGCTGCCAATTCCGAGGAAACTGACGTTGTCACCCGGTTTGAGAGCGCCGCGTTCCTTCGCCAGGGCGGCGGTGATGGGAAGGGAGACGGTGCCGATGTTTCCAAGGTGTTCGTAGGTGGTGAAATCCTTCTCAGGCGCAATGCCAAGCGTCTTGAGAATGGAACTCTGATGCCCTGATCCAACCTGATGGCAGATGACGCGATCGACGTCGTCATTCGCCCAGCTCATTTCGGCAAGGAACGACTGCCACGTTTCTTTCCCCAGTTCGACCCCATGCTTGAGTACCGCCACGGAATCGGTGGACATGAACGGGCGATGCACACCGTCAATCTTCTCAATCCCCCACCGGCAAAGTTCATGATGCTCGGGCGCGACGTGGGTGACGCCACCCAGGAGTCGATGTCCGGATGCCTTGTCAAAGCTGCCGTCCGTCAACAGGACCGCCACGGCGCCGGAACCACCCGTCAGCGTGGCCAGTGCGAGCGTGAAGAGTTTCATGTCCTCCATCTGCAGCATCCGGTCGATCATGACGTCGTTGATCTCACGAGCGGATTCGCACGAGACGATCAGGCCGGCGCGAATCTGGCCAAGCTCGATGCGGTTGGCGACTTCGAGCATGCCGTTGAGCACGCCGAGGCAGGCGTTGCTGATGTCGTACACGGCGGTGGATCGCTTCACGCCAAGACCGGCGGCCACGCGACAGGCCGTGGCCGGTTCGTAAAGCTCGCGACAGACTCCAGCGTAAATCAGTGAACCAATCTCCTCGATGGGAACGCCGGAAGCGACGAGCGCTTTCTTCGCGGCCGACGTGGCTCCACGCGACACGGGCGTGCCGGGCGCCCACCAGCGGCGTTCCGCGATGCCGGTCAGGAATTCCAGTTGTCCTTCCGCGATGCGCAGCTTTTTCAGCATCGGCGCGAGGCGGGCTTCCAGTTCCTCGGACGTCACGACGACTGGCGCGAGTTCGTAGCCGATGCCGGTGAGTTCAACCTTCTCGTACTTCATCAGGCGTCGCGATAGGCAGCAGTAAAGTCCTTCATCCCGTAAATGATCCGGCCATCGACCGATAGATATCCGTCGGCACGAATCAGGCGATTTTCGATGTCAATGTCAGTGACGACGGCTTCGACCGTGACGAGATTGTCGGTGGGCAAAATCTGGCCGCGATAAACCCACTCATGCGGCTGGCCGACGGCCATGGCTTCCATCCGTCCGGATTCGCCGATTTCAAACTTCTCCGCCATGACCACCTTCAACAATTGTAGGAAGGATTCCAGCCCGAGCGATCCCGGGCAGACCGGATCCTGAAAGAAGTGAGCCTTGAAGAACCATTCGTTGGGATTCACATCCTTCGTGCCCCTGATGTAACCCAACCCCTCGGGTCCGCCGTCGGGCACAAAGGTTTCGACCCGGTCGATCATCCGCATCCGGGTTCCGGGAAACAATCCAGTCTCCGGATACGAAAATTTTTTCGCGCGGCTCAATTCGTCCGTGGTCGGCCCGTAAAGTTTCGCCTCGCGAATGCCGACCTGTTGCGCCAATGCCTGCTTCGAGAAAAAACCAAAATACGTGTTGCCCTGGTAGGCGAGACCCCGGCGGGAATGGACCTCGTATTCGTAATGCTGAATGATCATCCCGCCGGAACTGGACGCCCGCGTAATGTGCACCTTGATGGAGAGTGTTCCGGCGTTGGGATAGATGGGAAAGAACTGTTCCGCCTTGCCGCCAAGATTGCGGAATGACAAATCAACGTCGCTTGTCAGCGCCGACCCGATGTAGCCGGCGAGCCAGCCGCAAGGTTGCAGGGCGATCTCCAGCAGCACGGCAAAGGGCATGTCGCCCTGCCGGTTCCCGGCGAAGTACCATTCGCCCGGCGGCACGTCGTACTCGGCAACGATTTTGCCACCGGCCTGCATCTTCCATGGCTCGCAATCGATTTCGACGATGCGATCAAGAAACTTGTACGGCGGACCCGGCAGACGGGCGATCACCCGCCCGCTGTCGAACACTTTGTAGGGCTCGCCGAATGCTGCGGATGGTTTGCCAATCGCGAAGGCCAGGATGCGATCGTTGTCGAAGCGCGGGGCCTGGGACGTGGGGCGAGGGGCGAGGGAGGCTGGCGCACTCGCTGTGGCACCATTGTTTTGCCAGAGCGCCTCGATACCTTCCCGGGTCCAGCCTTCGAACCGGATGGACATGTCGTGCATCTCCACGATGGGACGGCCATCGGCATACATCAACGCGTCGGCAATGGCGTAGGGTTCCGGGCGATAGCCCATCTCCTTGATGGAGATTTCATAAACGACCTTCTTCGTCGTCTCGATGACCTGGCCGCGACATTTCAGTTTGCCGGTCACGCCGGGAACGGGCCCGTGCGTCAGGTGGTCCGTTTCGCCGACCCAACCCATCCGCAGCAGCAGAATGCGAAGCGTGTGCAGACAGCATTCATACATCAAGGTGCCGGGCATGACCTTGTCATCGACGAAGTGACAGGTCAGAAACCAGTCGTCCGGATGAATGTCCGCCTCGGCGCGGATGATGCCCAACCCGAATCGCCCGCCCTGCGGTTTGATGGACGACACCCGGTCCACCAGTTTCATCCGGTCGCCCGGCAACGTCAGTGGATTCGCGAGATTCAATCCACGGAAACGTTCGCCAAAGCAGGCGGCGAGATCGCCATCGCGCAAGGCGTCCAGCCGTTCATCAGAAATGGATTCGTCGGTGAGCGGAACCAGTTCGCGCCAATCGGCCGGCAAGATTCCGGGGACGGGACGCAGATCGAGCTGCGTGTGAACGATGCCCTTGCCGGCGGCAAGTTCCGCTTCGGTGAAAAAACCGGCGCAGCCATTGCGCATGCTCAGCAACGGCTCGCCATCGACGGTGCCGTCAAACCGGAAACGAAACAGCCACGTGGAACCCTGCCGGAAGAAGCCGTCGATGTGGATGTCGTAATCGATGATCGAACCGGGTCCCGGTAACGAACGGTGAAAGGTGATTTCCGCATCCAACAGGCGATAGACCGCGAGGCCCTTGGTTTGAAAATCGATACCGAGGTAACCGGACAGAAACAAGTCCGCCTGGCCTGCTTCAACGGCGATGCACGTGGGTATCTTCCCGCCATCGAGATACCATGCGCCGGAGTGAATGTCGTGTTCCGTCACCAGACTGCCGTGCGTCATCGAACGCGGTTCGCCCGAGATGGACATGATTCGATCCACCAGCATCAACGGTTCGTCCGGCAGTCGCACCCGCGTGGGATGGTTGTCGATTTCAGCAAACCCCTCGCCCAGCACGTTGCCCAATTTGCCGATGGCGATTTCAAAACAGGCTTCGCGGTCGAACGCCACCGATCGTCTATCGGAGTCCTTTGTCGTCGGTCGAAAATTTGTTTGCGGCAGCCGCAGAGAAACGCTGGAACCCGCCGGGCGTTGCGCCAGCAACTCCAACTGATCCTTCACCGCCAGCGTCATGGCGTGTTGCAGGTTCTCTGAGAATTTCAGGAACTGCTCGTGCGCGAGCGTGCGCGCCCGGGTGGTGCGCACGAGTTGTTCCAAAAAGGGATCACCCGTCCCCGGGGCTGATACAAAGGCGGGCGTCAACGTGGAGGGCGGCGCATATTCCATTCTCGTCGTGAGGGTCCCAACTTGTTCGTCGGGTTCCGGTTCCGCGATGAGATAGTCCGGCTCCGGATCGAAGAGGGCGACGTCCGGTTCATTGCAATCGGGAAGGGAGACGTCGAAAGATTTTCCGCCAAGCGGCACCGAAACCATCGGGACGGTGCGATGATGCGCAGGAGAACGATTCGCCGGGGGTTCGGCCGCGTAAAGGAAATCGAGGTTCATCGAAAACTGATGACCAATCAATTTGGCGAAGAACCGGAGCAGCGTGATGGTTTCGCCCTGCCCGGGAAAGCACGCTGAAATCGCCAGATGCGGCCGGTCACCGAGAATCTTCGGAATCATCCGGCTGCAACTCGCGCCGGGTCCCATTTCGAGAAAGGTGCGAATGCCGTCGTCGTAGGCGGCGTTGATGACCTTGGGATAATTCACCCCGTCCAGCGCCTGCGCGAGGATGGACGCGGCGGCGGTCTCGCGGCTGACATCGTAGGATTTGCCCCACGCGCCGCTGTAGTAACGCACCCCCGCCGGCGGGTCCGTCGGAAACAGATGCAGATCGTGGTATTCCTTTTCGACCGGCTTGGCCACATCGCAATGCACGGTGGTGACGCCGTCAATCGGATACCAGTGGCACTTCAATCGCCGGACCACTTCATTTACGCCTTTGGCGTCACCGCCGATCACGCATTCCTCGGGTGTGTTGACGATCAGCAGGTAAACCTTTGAATAGTGACTCAACAGTTCGCCGACCTTCTCCGATGAACACGCGACCACGCCAAGTTTCCAGTCAATCGGTTCCGACTCGGGAATTCCCCAGACCTTGCGGGCGGCCTTGCAAGGGCCGGCGAGGTCCGTGCTGAAAAGTGTGCCGGCTTTCATGCGTCGATACATCTCGTCACGATCCTTCCAGGCCCGGGTGGAAAACAATCCGGCGGATTCGCCGAGGCTGTAACCGACAACCGCATTCGGATGAATGCCGCTTTGCTCGACGATATCCGTGACCATCGCGCCCAGGGCGACCTGGCCATAGATCATTGCGTGATGATCCTGATTGATCGCCTTGAGCGTTTGTTCGCTCCAGAACATCTGCGGCACCATCTGACCGGCGAGGTTGCCGTTTTCGCCGTCGAGCCGACGAATGACCTGCGGAAACTGCAGCGCCAGTTCCCTCCCCATGTCAGGATAGTGATTGCCGGAACCGGGATAGACAAAGCCGAGGCCATAATCGGGCAGGATGGAATGGGGATTGAAGAACACCCCCGCCTGCTCCAACTCCTGGATGGCGGGCGCCGAATCCGGTTCCGAACAAATGGCGGTGATCCGACCTCGGCAAAGATCCACCTGCGCGGACAATTGCGGGACGAACTGGGAAACGATTCCCAACTGCTTGCCGACATTGGTGGAGTGGTTGTGCGAACGATGCCATTGCCGCGCAAGCGATTCGATGCCGGTTCCCACAAACTCACCGGCCCCCTCAGCGAGTTCGTCCAGTTGCGCCTCGATGCTCTCCGCATTTTCCCCGGCGACGACAAACAGTGCCGCGGGACTGTCGCCGAGCGGCCGGGATTTCTCCAACTGCACGGTCGGATCGGACTGGTTTTCGTACGCCTGCAAAACCACGTGGGTGCAATTACCATCGACACTGAAGGAACTGACCCCGGCGAATCTCCGTTCAACCTTGCGGTCGCGCAGCCAGTACTGGGCCTTCGGCGAGCACGCGAGCTGGCCCGTGGATTCGAAGTGCGACCGGACGCGTTCGTGGCCGGGAATGCCGGGAATGATTTCCTGAAACAGACTCAGCGAGGCCTTGGCAATGGAAGCCAGCCCCGACGCGGCACCGGTGTGGCCAATGCTGCCCATGCAACTGCTGACGCGAATCGGCCGGTCAAGATGATCGCGATTGAAAAATCGGTTGAGCGCGCCCGCCTCGACCTTGTCCTCGTGCTCGTTGCCGCTGCCATGGGCCTCAACGTAACCCACCGCGGCAGGCTCCACGTCGGCTTCGGCATACGCCCGCGCCAGGGCATCGAGATAAGTCTGTTCGCGCGGATAAACGGATTCACTTTCCCCGCCGATGGCGCTGCCGATTCCCTCGATGACACTGTAAATGCGATCCCCGTCGGCGATGGCATCCTCCACCCGTTTCAAAATCAGCGCAACCGCGCCTTCACCGGGAATCGTGCCATCGGAATCCTGGCTGAACGGAACGTGATTCCCGGATTTGGAATAGGGCCGGCTCCCGTGCGTGCCCAGCACAGAGCGAATCTCACCGGCCAGATCCACCGCCCCTACGAGAACATGATCGACCTCCTTGTTCTGCAAGGCGCGAACGCCGGCCTCCAACGCGCGGATGCCCGAAGCCTCCTCGCTCTGCACGGTGTGCGCCGGTCCGCCGATGCGGAACTCGCGGGCAATCCGGCTGGCGACGATGCCGCCAAGCGCGCCCATGGTGCGATTGGCGTTCAACGCCGGACCCGCGACATCGCGCAATTGATCGACCCAGTCCTCGAGATCCTCCTCGCCCAAATCCAGTTCCAATTCGCGATTCCATTGGCGGGCCTTTTCGAGCAGCGACCAGCGGAAGTGAAAATGCGTGGTGCCCAGATCGAGCCCGACCCCGATGAAAACGGCGGAGCGATGCGGTTCACGCGTATCCGATTGCAGATCGTCCAGCGCCCCACCGGCGACTTTCAGCATCAGCAACTGCTGCGGCAGCATCTCCTCCAGTTCCTTCGGCGGAATGCGAAATTGATTGATGGGAACCTTCAGGTCCGACAGGTAATACCCGGCGAACGGACAGTCTCCCGCCGCGGAGTTTTTGAACCACTTCGACTGCTGAAGGTTCCACCAGTTGGCATTGGGTTCCGGCTTCTCATCGCGCCGGCCAAACACGCGCTCCTGAAAAGCGGCCAGGCTGTCCCATTTGCCGAAGGCCGCGTCCATCGCGACAATCGCCACCTTCCCCGCTGGATCGGGCGACGCAACGGTCGGTTTGGAAATTGATTTAGGCGACCTCTCCTTGCGCCATTCTTCGACCAGCAAATGGGCGTTGATGCCGCCGAATCCAAATGCGCTGACGGCCGCCCGGCGAGGCGCATTGGCGGAGCGCCGGCGCCATTCGCGGGAGCGCGTCAGGATGGAAAACGGGCTGTTTTCCAAATCGATTCGTCCACCGGCCTTGGAAAAGTTCGCAATAGGCGGCAACGTGGCGTGCTTCATCGCGAGCAACGTCTTGATCAGTCCCGCACCGCCCGCTCCCGTCAACAGATGGCCGACGTTGGACTTGGCGGCCCCCAACAAACACTGGCCCGGCTTCCACTCCGTGTCGCTCCAGAGTTCCTTCAAGCTTTTGAATTCCACGGCGTCTCCGACGGGCGTGCCGGTGGCATGGCACTCGATCAGATCCACCTGGTTCGGGTTCCAGCCCGCGTTCTCGTACGCCGAACGCATGGCGCGCACCTGTCCTTCGCTGCTCGGCGCGAGGATGTTGCCCTCGACATCGTTGGACAGGCCGATTCCGCGGATCGTTCCATAAATTTGATCGCCGTCGCGCAACGCATCGGACAACCGTTTCATCACCACGATGCCGGAGCCTTCACCGACGATCAATCCGTCGGCCCGTTCATCGAAGGGCGTGCATCGGCCGGACCGCGACAGCGCATGCAACTGAGAAAATCCCATCTGCGTGTAAAGACAGTCGGGTCGTGAGAGGCCGCCGCTGAGCATGACATCCGCCCGGCCACTCAAAAGTTCATCGGAGGCCAACTTGATCGCGTAGAGCGACGAAGCGCAGGCCGCGTCAAGCGTGTAGCTTCCGTAACCAAGCCCCAGCGCGCGCGCCAACAGGCCGGCGGGAAGACCGGTGACGTAGCGGTTCAACGGTTGACCGCCGGTCTTCGCCGGTCGCTTGCGGCGTCCGAGAAGCTGTTCCTCGAATTCCGCGCCGAAGATTTCTTCACCCAGCGCGGACGCGCCAGTGGTGGGCAGCGCGATGTTGCCGATGATGATTCCCGTGCGCTGCCGATTGATGGCCTCGTGGCTGTGGGTGTCGAGCCAGGCCTGGCGGCCGGCGTAGAGGAGGAGCCGGCAAACCTCATCCAGTCCGGCGACAAATTCGCGCGAGATTTCCAGACCATCCAGATCGAGCGCGTAATCCTGAATGAAGCAACCCCGATCCGTATAGACCTTGTCCGGCAGAATGCCCGACGTGTCCACGACGTCTTCCGGCGCGAGTGCCCAACGCCCCGCAGGCACGACCGACGAGGTGTCCGTTCCCTGCTCGATGATCTCCCAGAAACGATTCAGGTCCGCCGCCCCGGGAAACACTCCGCCCAGGCCGACGATGGCGATGGGTTCGGTGTTCCTCATGCCTGCTGGAGCCGCGCCAGCCGATTTCGGGCAAACGCGGCCTTGAGCGAAGAATCCAGCACGCATTCATATCCCTCCATGGACGCGAGCAGCCTGCCTTTGGCGTCGAGGCATTCCATCCGCGCGCGAACAATCTGCTGTTCCACGGAGGTAACGCGAATGCGAACGGTCATCGCGTGATTGGGGAAACGACGGACGTATTGACGGAACTTCGCGAAGCCGGTCGGCAACGAATGCGCGCCCTGATGCTGGAGGCTCCACAAAATCATCATCTGAAAACTGCAATCGAGCATCAGCGGTTCCGTGATCCAGGTCTGCCGCAGCGGATCGTCAATCCAACTGGATGGCCGCGGAGCTGCGGAAATCGTGGCGGAAATGCCTTTCGCGTCGTTTTCCGTCAGCACTTCGATGCCTTCGAGTTCCGTGCCATGAAAGAGAAATTCCGGTTGGTAAATCTCGGCGCGCGTGCGGCCGTCCGGCTTGCCGGCATCCGTGATCCGCGGGTCGGTCGCCTTGATGACGCTGTTACCGAGCAGCACCTGCGCGCGGGCGTGGATCCTGGTGCGTCCGTCTTGACTGCTGACCAGTTGCACGGGAACCACCAGGCCACCAGCGGACTCCTTCGGCGTCAGGACGTTGGCTGAAAGACTCACCGACTCGTCTTCCGCAAGGATGATTCCCTTGAACACTGCAAAGTCGTTCAAGCCGTTGAACGCCATGCCCGGATGACCGTGCATCGCGGCGTGGGCCATCCATTCCACCATCAACGCTGCGGGCACAACGGCTTTCCCGTTCAGGACGTGCGAGCGAAGAAACGGAAAACGTTCCACCGAAACGATGGTTTCAAACGCCGGTTCACCCGACGGAGATTGCGATTCGGTGGTTTCCACCATTGCCGCCGCCGGACGATTGTTGAAATTGCCCAGGCCCGGTGAAGGAGCAACGACGACCACCTCGACGGGACCATTGACGCCAACCGACAATTCCCGGACGAGATAATCGGCACCGGCTCGCGGTTCGATCAGACCGACGCCTTCCTTTTCGAAAATCGCCTTCAGAGCGGAGTTGACCATGCCGCCGTTCCACGGTCCCCAATTCACGGAGACGACGCGACAATTCGGACGCCGTTGCGATTCGAACTGCGCGAGCTTGTTCAACACTTCGTTGGCCGCCGCGTAATCCACCTGACCCGTCCGTCCGTAGCGACCGGTGAAGGAGGAAAACAAGGCGATGAATTTCAGGTCGTCATCCTTGGCACTTTGGAGCAACGTCTTCAGACCATCGACCTTCGTCGAATAGACGTGTTCGAACTGTTCGCTGGTCTTGTCTTCAATCTTGCGATCCGCCAGCACGCCCGCGCCATGGATCAATCCGCGAATCGGCCCGAACTCCTTGCGGAGACTGTCGAACAATGAACCGACAGCGGCGCCATCGCGGATGTCAACCGACCGATAGACCACCCGAGCGCCGGCTTGTTCCATCTGCTGGACATTCGCGGTGACTTCACGATTTCCCATCCAACGGCGATATTGTTGCTCGACGTCCTTCAAGGTGGACTGCCCGTTCAAATTCGCGTGGATGGCGCGCTTGATATCCGCCGTTGTCGTAAGCGCGTTCAGCCAATCGGGTTCCTGTTCCGGAGTCGGACTGCGACCAAGCAGAACGAGTGTTGGTTGCATGGCTTTGGCCAGCGCGATGGCGGCTTGCGCGGTGACACCTCGTCCGCCACCGGACACCACGACGACATCCCCCTTCGCCAGCGGGAGCGTTGTCGCTTCGCCATTGATGGGAATCGACTGCAATTCAACCGTGCTGCGCGCGTGATCGCTCAAGCCGATTTCCACCGGACCGTGCGTGAGCATCTCGCGGACAATGGTTCGGGCAGCCGTGCGAACGTCCCTCAACTCGGCATCCAAATCGATGGCCTTGCATTCGACTTCCGGCCACTCGTGCTTCGCCGTCTTGGTCATGCCCGCGAGGCCGCCGCTGAGTGGATTGCTGTTGCCGTTCAATCCCCGCAGACCGAAGCAACCGTCCAACCGCGAAATTGTGGCGAGCAAAGCGCCGCCGGATTGACCGCTCCGGCGCAAGGCCGGGCCGGCATGCTGTATCAACGCAAATGATTCGAGGATTTGATCGTCCTGGTCATGCCCGGTGGCGGCGAGCACGATCAGCGCGCCAAGTCGCTCGGGAAGTTTCTGTTGGCTCAGCTTGCCGAGACGTTCGCGCACCACCCGATGACCGAGCGTTCCAAGTTCCTTTTCAATCTGCCGCGCGAGGTCGGTATTGTCATCGACCAACCAAATCAGCGCGCCTTTCGCCAGCTTGATCTTCTCGCGACTCCCGTTGCCGTGATACTCGGTTGATTTAACGACGAGCCGTTCGAGTGTCTGCTCGGCTTCAGAACTGAAATTTGCCGCGTGAACCGGAGTTGTCGGCGAAGCCGACGCGGCGGCGGGAACGGAGTCGCCAGCGCATAGGAATTGAACCACGTGTTGCAGCGTTTGGAACGTGCCGAGCGCCTCGGGTTTGATTTCCGGCACTTCGCTCAATTCATTCTGCAACGCTGACATGATCTCGACGCGCTTGATCGAATCGATGCCGAGATCCGAATCGAGGCCCATTTCGAGATTCAGCATCTCGACAGGATACCCGGTCTTGTCGGAAACGATGCGCAGCAGGGCTTCGCTCACGGCGGCCTCGTCGATGCCCTTCGCCGTCGTTGTCGCCGCGACCACGGGTTCGGCCGGCGCGCCGGTGGGAACCTGGCTCAAAAACGAGACGACCTGTTGCAGCGTCTGCAGACTCCCCAACTGATCCGGCTTGATTTCCGGCGCGTCAGGCAGACGGCTTTGCAACGCCGACATGATTTCAACACGCTTGATCGAATCGATGCCAAGATCGGAGTCGAGGCCCATCTCCAGGTTGAGCATCTCGGTCGGATAACCCGTCTTCTCCGAAACAATCTCGAGCAGAATTGGTGCGACCTGGCTGTTGGAAAGAACTGATGCGGCAACCGGTTGCTGAACGGACGGTGCGACGGCGCTTCCAGTGGCGGAACCGAGATAGTCAACGACCTGCTGCAACGTCTGCAGACTACCCAACTGATCCGGCTTGATTTCCGGCGCGTCAGGCAGGCGCGTTTGCAACGCGGACATGATCTCAACGCGCTTGATCGAATCGATGCCAAGATCGGAATCGAGGCCCATCTCGAGGTTGAGCATCTCGGTCGGATAACCGGTCTTTTCCGAGACGACCTCCATCAACACGTCGGCGATTCGCGATTTAATATCAGTAGTCGGAGCCGCCGCGACCGCGACCGGTGTCAGCGACGGTTGCGCTGCCGGAACGACGGATTGCGGCTCGGGAATTGGTGAAACCAAAGGTGCCGGAATCGCAATGCGGGCAGTAGCAGCGAGCGGTGCAGCCGTTTCGGAACTGATGGGCAAATGCCCACCCGTGAGAGCCCGCTGCTGTTCCACGAGGGCGAGAAAAGTTTTCAGCGCGGTGTCCTGACCTTCCAGAAACTTGCGATGAAGCTCGGCCGTTTGTTCCTGAAGTTGCTGCAGCGCGACCAGTCCTTCGCGGGAGGCGTTCATGGCCTGGTCAAGTTCGGCCGGGGTCAGCGCCGCGCGGGATGTTTTGGAATTCATGGTTGCCGTTGGTGACGTCGCAGGCCGCGAGGGTGAGAGATGGGCGGCGGCGTTCATCATGCCGATTTTTGATCGCGGAGCCGAAGGCGGTCGTTCTGGTTTCTGGTTGCGTTTGTTGGCGCCGCAAATCGGGATGTTCAGTTTCGATTTCTGCGTGTGATTGCGATCCGGTGACCGGCTGAATTCCTCGTCCCAGAGTTGCAGGTCGATGGCGTGCCCGGCAGCCGCAATTTCACACAAGGTCAGCGCCAGATCACGCATGCCGTCATTACGACCCTTGGAGGCATCCAGCGAGACCACCGTGGCGTCGGTGTCCTTCAGGATTGCCTTGATCAGGCCGTTCAAGACGTTGCCCGGACCGACTTCGACAAACGTGCGAACGCCGCATTCGTACATCGCCTGAATCTGTTCGACGAAGCGCACCGGTTTGGCGAGTTGTCCGGCGAGAATGGAGCGGAGTTCGTCGGCGGAATCGGGATAAACATCGGCCGTGGAATTCGCGAAGACCGGGATTGCGGCGGGGCTGATCTTCGCCTGATTCAACCGCGCCAGGAATGGCTGGCGCGCATTGGCGACCAGTGGACTGTGAAACGCCGCGGAGACGGGCAGCGTGCGGTTCCAGATCGAGCGATCGGAAAAGAGCGCGGACGTTTTCTGAATCGCCTCCAGTGTTCCGGCCAGGACGATTTGATCCGGCGCGTTGTGATTGGCAATGACGAGGCCGCAGTTTTCCTTTTCGAGCAGCTCTTCGACCGTTTCGAGCGAGGCCTTGGCGACGAGCATGCCGCCGGCTTCCTTCGCCTGACTGGCTTCGGCCATCAGACGACCGCGGAAATTCGACAGCACGTGAAATGTCTCCTCGTCAATCCGGCCGGCGGCATGAAGCGCAACGAGTTCGCCGTAACTGTGTCCACCCACCACGTCGGCCTGAAGGCCAAAGCCTTGCAACACCTTGAAACCGCCCAGGCACGCGGCGCCGATGGCCGGTTGCGCAATCTGGGTCTGCTTCAATTGCTCGGCCTGTCGCGGCGGCGTTTCCTTGTCAAAAGCCGGATGCGGAAAAATGTAGTCGCTGAGACGGTCGGTGAGTTGCCCGGACTTGTCCGCGTCGAATGCGGGATTGGCGGCATCAAAGACGTTCAGGAATTCGGGAAACTGACAGGCAAGATCGCGCATCATTCCCACGTATTGCGAGCCCTGCCCGGGGAAGATGACGCCCAGTTGACCGGCGGCGGCGGCGCGACCGAAGATGGCACCCTCCGGCGTGCTCCAACGTTCGCTGCCGGGTTTGGAACCAAGATTGCGGCGGGCCGAGGCCAGCGCTTTACTGAGCGAACCGGGTTCGTTCGCACAAACAAGGAACAGCCGGTAGGGCGCCTTGGCGTCGAACGACGAGCGCGAGCGCGCCGCAAATTCCCGCACGTCGATCCACTTGCCACCCTCGGGAAC
>CALBIE010000621.1 GCA_937893495.1 uncultured Verrucomicrobiales bacterium
CATTCAATTTTCCCGCGTCTTTTCACCGACCAACCCGCTTAAGCTGGCGCCATTCTCATTAGGGCAGCGTTATAGCGTCCTTTTCTTTGGGTAATCAATAGCTGGAATTTGGGCAGGTAATCGATGAAACTGCCGGGATGATTTCCATACGTCAGATCCTGTTTCTGGGAATAGTGACTTGTTTTGCTGCGAACGGGGCGGACAATGGTTTCATTGTTCCCCGGTGTGAGATAATTCCGTTACCGGAGAATCAGGCGACGTTTCGCATCGATGGAGTGGAGAAACTACGCTGGCATTTCGGAAAAGAATATCCGCGACCATTCTTTTATCCGTTCAATGGTCCGTCCGGGACTTCGCTGACTCGGATGGGGCATCCCGGCGCCCAGAATCACGATCACCATCGTTCCGTCTGGTTTGCTCATAACAAGATTGACGGGCAGAATTTCTGGGCCGATGGTGCCAGGACGCAGGTTCGCCAGAAATTCTGGTATGCCTATCGTGATGGGAACGACGAAGCCGTAATGGCAAGCGTGCTGGGGTGGTATGACGGCGAAAACAAGGAGTTGATGGAGCAGGATGTAGTCGCCGCATTGATTCCATTGGCACGCGGCGAACATGCCTTGGAATTGCAGATGACGATGCGCCCCGGGGCAGGGCGGAAGCAGGCCGAGCTGGAAAAGACGAACTTTGGATTGCTCGCGGTGCGGGTGGCCAGGACGCTGTCCGTGCATTTCGGAGGCGGAAAGTTGACGAACAGCGAGGGGTTGGAAGACGAAGCGAATATCTTTGGAAAGGCGGCGCGTTGGATGGACTACAGCGGCCCGGTCGTCGTGGGTTCAGGCAAGAAGCGGAAGAGTGTGATCGAAGGAATTACGTATTTTGATCACCCTGATAATCTGCGGTATCCGACGCACTGGCATGTGCGGGAAGATGGTTGGATGGGGGCGTCATTCAACATGCACGAGGCCTTGACGCTGACTCAGGCGGAACCATTGACTCTTCGCTATCTGCTCCATGCCCATTCCGGGGGATACAATCACGGCAATGCCGAATCGATAAACAAGGCGTTTACCGCGCGCCGCGGGTTTAAGATTTCGAAATCGACCCGAAAGCACCGGCAATTCGAGGTGGCGCGAATTGGTAGATGAGTCCATCGGCGTTGGATTTCTGACGAGTAGTTGAAATGGCAATATTTGTAGTTTTGAAGTATCGACGAATGTTCGTTCCGGTGTGAAACTTCGCGGGTCCGATGTCCAGCGATATCTACATCGACAAATCGGCCTTTCGAAAGTTTGGCAGCGCGAAGAGGCCCAAGCGAATGCCACCCGCGCCGGCAGGCGACCCTCTTCTCGGCAGCGTTCTTCATTCTGCTGGTGCGGCGATTTCAGCAATGCCGACGCCAGGTCGATCTTCATCTCGCGTAAGCGGACGAAAATCGAATTCCCGAAAACCGGCCAGGTCTTCGCCCCGACGCCCGGCTGGCGGTCAGGCAATTCAACCGGGGAAGGGCGGTCATCAAGCAGCCTCCAAAGCAAGTCAGGCGAGGCCGCAACCGTTGGTTTACGTACCCAAGTTTGGCCCCCAGGCGACGCCGCAGAAGGCAACGGCGCCTGCGGCAAAATCGGTCTCATCCAGGCCAAGGGCGTCGGGTTCAAAGATTGGCCGCGCTGCGAAGGGTGTCGGTCGAATGTTTTTAGTGGTCGGATCGGTTGTGCCGAAAATGGTACGCATGTTTCCAAAGCGGAAACGAAAGCCTGCTTCCACGAATTCCCACGCTCCCGTTGCGAAGCCTGCTCAAAAGCCGAACGGCAATACTGCGAGTATCCAGAACGCTGCTCCCGTAAATTTAAAGAAACCGCAAACGACTGGATTTTTACCCGCGAAGAAACAGGAACTGACACAGGCTAAGATTCAAAAACCAGCGCCAAAGCTTTCTAGCGCACCGAACAGGCCGGCGGGTCTTACTGTTAATAAACAAGGGGCCTATACCAGGCCGCCGGAACCAAAGCGTCCAGCGCCGCAATCATTTGTTCCATCCCGGCAGCGAGTAAACGCGCCCGGACCATCGATCTCTCCGGCACCAGCCAGACCTGCCGCGCCGAAACAAAAGACTGTTCAACCGGCCATGAGGCAGACGCACCCGGCGCCTCCGAAACCTCAATTGGTTCCAACGCGGGTGAATCCAATTCCGGCACCGTTCACCGCACCTGTTCCAATGCCGCCGGGTATTCCGACTGATGATTTGCGATCACGTCGGCTTGGTTCTCTGGACGCATGCCGGGGATTTATTCTGCTATTGATGGCATCGGGTGGATTCGGAATTGTGCAGATGGGGCAGGCGGAAGGAAACGCGGGGACACTCTGGGCATTTGTTGCACCGTTTTTTCAGCATGTAACCTGGGAGGGTATGTCGTTATGGGATCTGATTCAGCCCGCCTTTATGTTCATGGTCGGCGTCTCTCTGCCGTTTTCATATGCCCATCGCGAGCAACTCGGTCACGGATGGCTGCGAATGTTTGGCCATGCGTTTACCCGGGCAATCATATTGGTGTTGCTGGGCGTCTTCCTGTCTTCCATCGGGCTGGATCGGACGAATTGGGTGTTCACGAATGTCCTGAGTCAAATCGGGCTCGGGTATTGCTTTGTCTTTCTGCTGTGGCGGACGGGAGCCGTGATGCAAATCAGTTATATCGCCGCCGTACTGCTCGGGTATGGTGCGATGTTTTTCTATCACGACTTGATGGATGTCGGGATGAGCCTGGCGGACCTTGGACTGCCGGAATCGGGAACGCTATCGGGTTGGTTTGCTCCTTTCTCGGCACACACGAATTTCGCAGCGACCTTTGACCGTTGGTTTCTGAATCTTTTTCCTCGCTCGGATTTCTGGATGATGGATGCCGAGGGGAGCCATACGCTGAACTTCGTCCCCGCGGTGGCGACAATGGTAATGGGATTAATGGCTGGTGAACTTTTGCGGTCGAACGATGATCCGGATGTCAAATTTCAGAAACTTCTGCTGGCTGGCGTGCCTTGCCTGGTCGTGGGCGTTTTTGCCGGTGTGACTATCTGCCCGATTGTGAAGCGAATCTGGACTCCGTCATGGGTGTTGTTCAGCGGAGCGTTTGTGATCTGGACGCTGGCGGCTTTCTATTATGTGATCGACGTCTGGGGGCGCAAACGCTGGGCCTTTCCGCTGGTCGTGCTGGGAATGAATTCAATCCTGGTGTACTTCATGGCGCAATTGGCGAGTCCGTGGATCATCGATATGCTGAAATTGCACTGCGGGTCGGATCTATTTTCCGGCAGTTACAGTCCCGTGATTCAGTCCTGTTCGGTCATGGCGGTCATGTGGGTGATCTGCTGTTTCCTCTACTTTCGAAAAATCTTTCTGCGGATTTGATGTCGGGTCGTGAAAGCTTGCTTCCGGCATATCCTGTCTCAATTCCGGAAGGGTGGTCGCAGTCGGAATGTTGCATTAGAGGAGCGCGGCATTCATGCCGCAGAACGGAGGATTTCCAGCCGGCTCACGGGGAGGTATGGAGATTATCCTTGCAGACGAGATGGCGTGGACTGCGGCGCGTAAGCGTGAGTGGTTGACCGCTCGTTGCAAATGGATGTTCCTGCGGAATGAATTCCGCGCGCCGGTCATATTGACTGTGTCCTTCCGAATCGCGTGCAGAGGTTATTGCTGGTCAACTCGCTCCAATTCTTTCGACAAAGGGCGGAAAGCGTACTCGTTGAGAACTGCGATGACGCCGCGGTCGCCGTTGTTCCGATCCACATCCGCCATGGCGCCGAGGGCGTTGTGCATGGCTTCCACCGCCTTATCAAGATTCTCCAGTTGTCCGTCCTTGTCCTTTGCAGCTCGCGCGATTCCAGCCGCGCGAATGGATTCAAGACAGGTGAAGTAGTGCAGCGCAAACTCGAATCGCTTGGCCAGATAAAGACTAAACGCACGCGCCCCACCTCGTGCTCGTGTGTTGGCGCGATACATCTCGTTCATCGCCATGATGAATCCGCTCTTCGCCTCGGCCCACCATTCAGGCACGGGTTCGGAGTTCGCGTAGTGGCGCATGATGACATCGGCGCAAGGAGTCGCAATCGTCGGATCGTGCCTGTCCACCAAAGCGCTCGCTTTGGCAAGATGGTCGAAACCAATTGCAATGCGAGCGCCCACTCCATCACCACAAATCGGATTCACCAATCCCTGCACGGCCTTTACAGGCGTCATTTCCGCATCGAATCCAGCCCGCGAAAGGTAATAGACTGAGGTGTTCAGGTCGTCAGGTAACTGACAGGCGACTGCAAAGCCGTTTCCTTTCGACCGACGCAGACCCGATATTGCCGCGCGTACCTGATTGAGATCGAACTGCGGGAGTACGTTACCATCAAGATTGCCAATCTGAATCAGAGTCAGGTCGCTGGAACGGGAGATTAAATCCGCTTTCGGATAGGTTTTTCGGTAGGCGGCAACATTCGCTTTGCTTCCCGCTCCCGTGATGGTGGTTTTCATACCGAGCCTCCGGGCTTCGGTGATTATTCCCCGCACGAGACGAATTCCGGCCTCGGATCCGGTTCCGGATTTGAAATCAGGATTGTTAAACACACGATCTTCCCCAAAGGCGGCCCGGCCGGCAGTCTCGCCATCCACACGTAATTCCGGGTCAGGCCAGAGTTTTCCGCTTTTGTTCCCGGCAAAGAATGGTTGGGAGGATTTGAGCGGCAGGATGATGTGATTGAACTTGAGTTTCGCCAGTTGGCGCAAACGAACACGATGCTCCTCCAAAGACCACGAAACTTGACTGGCCGGCGAATCTCCGAGCGTGCGCCAGGCGCGAGTCTTAATGTTCGGTTCGAGCCGAACATTGATTCCCGCCAGTGAAAACGCTGGCTTCTTCAGGGGCGGAAAATCGCCATGCAGCAAGCGGCGAACGCCGAAATGATGGCCCAACTCCACCGCCGCCCAGTAGGTCGCCACGGGGCTGCCACCGCCAACGACCAGCACCGTGCCGCTTGCCGACTTCACGGACTTGATCAGATGTCCCTGCGCCGAGAGCTTCGGCCATTTCACACCCGATAAACCGGCAATCTTCGGATTTGAATCGGGATTGCCAATCAGCACGACATTCCCTCCGATCTTGAACGAGTCGGCAACCGACACTTTTGCGCCAAAGAGTTCCTTCAGCTGTGTCGAAACCTCTTCGACCGCCAGTTGTTCGAGAGGATGCATTTTCGGGCCGGTGACAATCGTGACGGTTGGCCCGGCGGCAGTCGCGTGAGTTGTCAGAAGGAACGAGGCGGCGATCAATGCCACGAGGATCGTTTTCGAAACCAATTTTTTCATTCAGTGTGGTTCCCGATTCTATTTGTTTGAAACGCAGACAATGCTTTCCCGTGTGCGAATAAATATCCGGTCATCGGCAATCGCGGGAGTGGCGAGAATTTCCTCGTCCATGTCATTCTTGGACAGGATTTTCAACTCTGGCCCATCCTCAAGCACAACGACGAAACCGTTGCGGCTCGCCAAATAGACTTTTCCGTCCGCCGCAATCGGCGAAGCATAGTAGTCTCCGTAAGTGCGCAATCGTGTCAGTTCCCAATGTTTTTCTCCGGTGAGCGCATTGAAGCAACTGGAAAGTCCGCCTGATTTGACGACGTAGAGCCGGTCGTTATAAACGAGCGGCGAAGAAAGATTGGAAGGCGCCCGGTTGTCGATATTCCAGATCAAGTGAGTCTTGGTCACGTCGCCGCGACCACCGCCGCGAACAGCTTGAATCGTATTGCCGCCGCCAACCATGTTATTGGGATGTTGGAACGCGGTCTCGATCTCGTCCTGATCAAGGTTGTGATCCTTATTCTTGTCCGAGATATCAAACTTGGCGTGAAACTCTTTTGGCGTTTCCGCGCGAGCCAATTTGCCGTCCTGATTGGTGTCCAGCCATTGCATTAACGCGTATTTCAAGGTTCGGCTTCGGTCACCGTAGCTTTGCACTGCCACAAAGATGCGGTCGTTCACCACGACAGGGGAGGTCATGATCGTGCGAAGTAGTGAATGGCTCGTCCACTGCTCTTTTCCGGTTTCGGGATTGTAACCCATGAGTTTACCAGAACCCGCGACGACGAGATCGGTTTGACCCTTCACCGAACAAACTACCGGAAGTGAGTAACCGGCCAGCATGTCGTTGCGCGGCGTGCGCCAGACCTGGCGACCAGATTGGGTATCGAATGCGACGACGTAGGATGCAAGATCGTCATCCTGACAGAAGTAAATGCGATTTCCGTGAATAATTGGCGAAGCGCCAGCACCCCAGTCCATCAGGTAGGCCGGCAACGGGAGTTTATGTTGCCAGATTTTGTCGCCTGTTTTTGCATCAAGCGCGAACAGCCCAAGCGTGCTGAAATAGACATAAACCCGTTTCGAATCCGCTGCTGGAGTCGAGGAGGCGTGGCTGTTGGGTGGTGTGATTCGGGGCAATTCGCCGGTGGGGAATTCCTTTTTCCAGATCAGTTTCCCGGTCGCGGCTGCGTGACAGAAGACACCCAACGTTTTTTCTCCGGTCATGGCCGAATTGAATACCCGGCCGGAGGCAATGATGGGTGAACCGATGCCGTCGCCGAGTTTAGATCTCCAGACGACATTGTCCTTGAACGAAAACTTGGTTGGCAGCGATTTGCTGGAAGAAACGCCCGACCCGTTGATTCCTCGAAACTGCGGCCAGTCTTCGGCCTGCCCGTTGAAGATTAACGCGAAAGTGAACGTGCCGACCGCGAGGAATCGGGTCGATTGGAAGAGATTTGAACAACGCATATTTCTAGGTGCCGGGTGAACGATGCCGGGCGTTTACGAATGGGACGTTCGGGATGACAACAGAGGTGCGGGAATCAAGCAATGCAAATTGAAGATTTCAAGAATGGACGCATTCGGGCGAAGCCCCCGTCGTGGGAGCGCGGACTTCAGTCCGCGGAGGCGTTGCAGACAGAAATCTTCCGTTTACCGGTAACGATGGTTGCAAGTGGACGATTCTGCGGCGTAAACGCGCGCTCCGGGGCTGCGCTCGAATGCGCCTGCCAAAATCCGGAATCGGTGTGGCTATCGGCGACCGAGGCGACTCTTGTATTCCGGTCGCTTGCTCCATTCCTTGAAGTAGGGCCGGTAAAGGTCTGATTGAGTCCAATCTCGCGAACCGGGTTCAGTTGCTGAAACACGACCTTCCGGATAATCCTTGCCCGCCACGCTGGTATCGACTGAAGCGTTCCATGATTCAAATTGTTTGACCATCCGCTCGGCAATCCGCGGTTCACGATTGAACAAGTCCTTCGTTTCATTCTGATCTCCGGCCAGATTGTAGAGTTCGTATTTGTCGGAACCGATTTTGAGAGTGATGAGTTTGTAATCGTTGTCGATGTAGGCCGCTCGCCCGGTGTGGCGAAAAGGAATGGGCTTTTTTCGTGGGCCGATTTCTTTGTCAAACAAGGGCCGCAGGCTCATGCCGTCGATGGGTGCAAGCAGGGCCGATTTCGGAAGTCCGACAATGTCGGTAATCGTCGGAAAAATGTCCATGGTTGCGGCCGGGTGTCTGGTAATGCGTGCCGACTTAATGACGGCTGGCCATTCCACGACGCACGGCACTCGAAGCCCGCCTTCAAAGACGCTGCCCTTGAAACCGCGCAAACCGCCGACGGTGTCCGGTTTGAGTTTCGGCAACCCACCGTTGTCGCTGTTAAACCAGACCAGTGTGTCATCCTCGATTTTCAAATCGCGCAGTCCCGCCCGCAAAGTGCCAATGCTGCGATCCATCGCGACGAGCTCGCCGTAGTGGTGCGATGAGTTTTTGTCGAGTTTCAGGAAGGACGACCGATCCTCCTCGCTGGCGAGAAACGGGCTGTGCGGTGTCCCATACCAGATGACCGTGAAGAATGGAGTTTTCGCCTTTACCTGCCGCCGGATGAACTTGAGCGCTTCATCCACAATAATCTCGGACGAGTCACCCTTGAATTCTTCGAACTTACCCATGCGACTCATGAGCGGATCACGATCGAAGAAGTTCGAAACAGAAACCCATTCGTCGAAACCGAACGCTCCGGGATTGTGGTCGTCCTCCTTGAAAATCGGCGCACCCGGTCCACGGTAGCCGTTCAAGTGCCATTTGCCGAAATGGGCGGTCGCGTATCCGACCTTTTGCAGCGCGCGCGGCAGGGTCTTTTCCTGCAGTCGCAATGGATAACCGTGGTTGTGGACGCCGGTTCGATCATTTGACCGACCGGTCATGACCGTGGCACGGGTAGGGGAGCAATTTGGTGCCCCGGCGTAGAAGCGATCAAAGCGCAGACCGTTGGCCGCCATCGCATCCAGGTTGGGCGTTTTCAGAACGGGATGATTGTAGAACCCCGTTTGTCCCCATCCCTGATCGTCCGTCATGACGAGAATGACGTTGGGGCGGGCGGCGTTGAGTTCGAGTGAGAATGCGACGGCAAGAATACTCAGTGATAAAACGGCTTTCATGGATGCGTCCGGAAAGAATGTCAAAGAGTCGAGCGATTGCAATGACGAGCCGAAACGATTCTTTCGGAATGATTGGCCAAGAACGCCCTGTCGAGCGGACGAAAGGCGTCGGATGTCATTTCGTAGAGTGGCATAAGTCTGTTCTGAGCGCTCAATTCAGGAACGATGGATCCATCAATGGTGCGGGTTCGCCCGTGCGATGCTCCTCTGTCCGAAGTGTGTGGCGCTGGAATCGCCTTCAGGGGCAACGCCCCGGCATCATCCCAGCCTGTGGCAACGCCACAGGATCCTGGCCAACAAGACGAAAGGGCTGAAGGCCCGCCCCATGGTTCAATCCCAGACATAGGCTTCATCGTATCCGATCCCGTATTTCTTCAGGCACATCCGGAACTCTTCCTGGAATGTTCGTTTGCGATGGTGGTTTTCCTGGTCGCCGATATAGGCCGTCAACGCGTCCCGATCCGCCGGCCCCACCGAGAAAGCGCCGTAACCGCGTTGCCAGGCGAAAGTGGACAAATCGGGGGACTGGGTTTTCACCCATTTCGACGAGGTGGTTTTCAATTCCTCCATGAGTGCCGCAATGGTGACGGTGCGCGACAAACGGACAGCAAGGTGCATATGGTCCGCCACGCCGCCGACCCGATACGCCTCGCATCCGAGGTTTCGCGCCCCGCCAGCGAGACCGGCTGCAATCCGAGTTTTATCCGGTCGAATCACGAGGAATTTTGGAATGAATTCCCGGTTGAAAACCCGCCACTCTTCAGGGAGATGCCCGGTAAGGTCTTCGCGAATGTCACAATCTGCGCCGATGCAGTTTCCCTCGAAACACTCTTGGGCGTGGGTGCTCTTGGCTCCAAGCATGACGCGATAGTAGCTTTTGATAGTCTTGAATCCCTAGCTTACAGCATTCGATGGCCAATCTTCGTCATCGACAACAAACTTCCATTCGCAGTAGGTAAAGCCAATGAACTCGTGCATGATTGGAATATCTTCAGACAGATTCTCGTGATTCCCGTAGGACAGAATTCCTAAGAAATTCCAGAATCGTTTAACAAGGCCCGCCAATCGCCAAATCAGATACGGCCGAACCTCTTCAAAGCTACTGTTTATCACCAACGCCTCCTCAGTAGTATGCTGGTGTCCATCAAGCCCCGTAAACCCCAGTGTGGTGAATTCAAAGGCGTTGAGCGTTTTCGCACCCGCTGCGATTTCCGTTTCATTTTTTGCGCGGTCTTCCTTTTTTACATCCCTTTCATAGATTGCGGCGGCGATTTGTTCTAGTGCGAGGAGGGGATCCGAAGACTTCTTGCCACCAGTTAGTCGGTCCAAGTTGAAGTATCTGCCTGTCGTAGCAAAATTTGACAAAAAAGTTAGAATAGCGTTGTCAATGTCGTCCAATGGTGCGTCATCATTATTCTCTTTTATGGGTTCCGTTCTCGTGAGGGAATGAGAACGAAGCGACTCCGCGTGCTCGTAGAGTTTGACTATGTCGTGCCCGAAAGATTTGAGCACTTGAAAGTCAGGGAATTTCCCATGTTCTCGGGCGTAGGCCAAAGCGGCGATGACCTTCAAGAGCCGTTCAAGGCCGGAAAAGTAGCTGAAGAATGCTGCATACAATTGGTTCTTCTTGAT
>CALBIE010000622.1 GCA_937893495.1 uncultured Verrucomicrobiales bacterium
GTAGTCGCAGGTTCTTCATGGATGCCAGCGCCTCGGCGATCATCCGTTCACCGGCACCGATTTCGAGAAAGGTTCCGCTGGACGCACCATAGCCGCCTTCTTTCGCGGCTTGAACGGTGGGCAGGTAAATCGTGAACGGGATGCCGCTGCCGTTGTAAGCGAGGCCCAGAAGAAAGGGATGTTTGACCGGTGCGGCCTTGGCGAGATTGAGCTGGTGTTGCACGAACGGTTCGCCCGGAATGCTGGTGATGGCGATGTCGGGACCAATCCTGATCGTGGTCAAGCCGACGTCGAGTTTGTCAGGCTTGTGGCGTTGACCGAAGGCCAGGAGGCTTTCCTTCACGCGAACTGTACCGGATGCAGTTGTCAAACTCTTGCCGATTGCCAGCGCCTTGTTTCCCAGTGATTCGCCGGCACAACGGACGATTTGATGACCGTACTTCCCGTGCAGCCCCATTTCGAACGGATCGATATCACCGGAAGCGCCCTGCAAAAACATCCCCATGCAGTCGTTGCCAAGTTCGCTTTCCAGACGTGCCACGACTGCTCCGGGAAAGTCCGCCGAAATGGAGAAGTTGCCGCTGCCGAGCGTAACGGGATGACACGCGAAGTGCGCGAGCATTGCCCGGGGCCGGCCCGATTCGTCATCGACGCGCAGGACCCGCAATGTTCGGTCAACCGGACTGGTGGGCAGGCGTTTGGGATTGTCCCATTGCATGGTGACGCGGCCGTCGGGCGCGACATGCCGCCGGTTGTGCGGCAGGTAAACGCTGTCGAACACCGCGCTGCCCGCGCCAATGCGCGCCGGAAACCGGTTTAGTTTCGCCTCACCGATTGCCGAGACGATCTTCCGCTCCGTGTCGGCATACCATGGGTCGCGGGAGAAGGCCTCGAAGTCGAGCGTCTCCTGCGGATTCACATTCAGGTTCGACCATTGCGGCATGCCGCCGGTCTTTGCAATCGGGCCCGCGTGGGTGTGCGAGCTGCTCAGGATGATATGGTCAACCCGCCACTTCGATCTGGCTTCGGCGACGACCCGTCGCGAAGCGAAAAACAACAGGTCCACCGTCACAATGGCAATGGAAGTCGCGCCGCTCTGGAGAAACAACACCCGCGCGAAAAGTGGATCGTGAATGTCCCGGCAGGCTCCGCCGTTCACCTTGAGGCGGTTGAGGAATCCACCCATCGGTTGACCCACCGGCGGCGTGATGTCCACCTTCGCCGTGCCGGCTTCCAGTCGGCCGATGTCGGCTGCAGAAATCAAGGTCGGGCAGGTGGTTGCGACTGATGCTGTTGCGAGGAAATGTCTGCGCGTGAGGTTCATAAATACTTCGATTCCAGACGCAAATGGTATCGCGTTCCCTTGCGTTCTCCAGTTCAAAGCAGAGACCCATGAGCGATAAATTGGGCCTTTATCGCTCACAGCCCGGATTGGCGCGAGTGGGCGGATAAAAACCAAACAGCCGTCGGACAAGCTATTTTCCAACACTTTCCAGTTCGTTGGCTTCCCGAAACTTCGCCAAGGCCTCCGCGTCTTTGCCTTCGGCCGCGAGCGCCTTGCCGAAGGCACGCAGCATCCGGATGCGCCAGACTTTCACGATCGCGTCCAGCTTGCCGTGCCGTTGCAGGACCGCCAGCGCCTCCTTTGTGCGCAGGTCGGATACCAGCACATCAGCCGCACCGAGACTGGCGCTGAGCGGCAACCAACCGTTGCCGCCGCCGGAAATCTCATACGCCTTTTGATAGGCTGCGAGCGCGGCTTTTGAATTGTTCAGGTTGTTGAAGGTGTTGCTCGCCAACGTCAGCCAGTAGCCGCCATTGCGGGGCATGAGTTGAACCGCCGCCTGCAAATCCAGATCGCCCTTCCGACCCTGTTTCAACACCCAGTAGTTGCGACCACGAATATGAAATGCTTCCGCGGCCAGTTCGATCTGGCTCACCGGCCACGCCGTGAAGTCCATTTCTCCAAACTGTTCAACCAATTCCTTGCGCTGACGCAGACGATCCAGTTCACGCATCTCGCGGAGCACGTGCGATTTGTCGTCCGCGTATTCCGCGAAGCGAGCGGTTACATTTGCGAGGGTCGCGTCACCGTGATGAAAGAACAGTCGATGGCGCAACTTCAGCACGCCGTCTTTCGGGATCGTGTAGTCGCCGCCGCGCGATTTGCAGGCGGGGCATTTGTCTCCATTCGGCCGGCAGACAACGCCAAGATGGGATGCCTCTGGCATCGCGAAATGATCCGTGCCGAAGCGGTTTGCGGTCAGGAGTCCGTAAGTTCGTGCGTGCCAATACGTCGGGAAGCGCAGGTTGTCCGGATGATCGAACATCGCGATTCCCACCGTCTGGCCGCTGGCGTCGGGACCAAAGTAATCGACCCATTCGGCCCGTTTTCCCCACGCGTCCACATTGCGGTCGCCCCGGCTGTTGAGAATTGTGCCGCCAAACTTCCTGCCGGTCCGGTGTTCCTCGACCTTCATCGTTCCCGCCACACGCACGAGCAAACCGCCATCTTTCATGTCGCCAAACAGAACGGGTTTGTCACCGGCGTGAAATTCGACGTCGTAGTCCATCAGCATCTGCCGCTGATCCAGCGGAATGAACGCGAGCCGGACCCGCTCCCGCAGCACCAGCGCGCCATCACCCAGCCAGCGGTTCCACAGGATCAGTTCACCGGTCCTGCCGGAGGTCATCCGTTCGATGCGTTCGAGCTTCACCTCGGCCGTGTGTCCGGCACGTTCCTTGCCCGGTGCCCACCAGAAGTTGAACCCGTTGACGTCACTGTGCGCAAACCGCAGCGAACGATGCCAGGCATGGTCCTGACTCTCACCCGGCACGCCCGCCTTCATCGGGTAATTCCGGGTGATGTTCCCGCCATTGGGACCGACGACGGGATAAAGATAAGGCGCGACCCATTCCTGGTGCCGCCATTCGGTGAACAGCCGGCCATCCACCTCAACACGAATGCGGTCCTTCAGTTGGGTGAGACTGACCTGTTGCGCACCCTGGCCCGTCCATGAAATGGCCAGCCATGCGATCGCGAGCGGGACGAGGCAAGATTTCATCGGGCGAAACTCGTGTTTGGCGGGACGCCGCGGGCGACGGTGAAGCTCATCTTCCCTGACCTTGACGGGGCATTGACCCGCCGGTCGCGGGACCGCAGGTTCAAACGGTCATTCATAAGCGACCTTTTCGTGACCGGCGAGGCGGAGGAGAACGGGAAGATCATAACGTTCGAGAACACCGTGCATCGTGTGGTCCAAATGGCCTTCGGGATTGGACTGGCGGACCACGGATGCCCAGTCGCGCGGTGTGTGGCGCAAAGTGACTGACGAAAACAATTTCTCCGGTGCGCCCATGGCAACTGTTGCGCTGCAAAACGCGGCGAGGAAGAGGAAACCGTAGCGACGATGCGTTTTCATTTGTTGCGTCAGTTCATGGGGCAGCCGGATGTCAGTCAGTAGATCGTGCGAAACTCTCCCGAAGCCATCAGGCCGTGGCAGACGTCCGCCCACAGCGCCACCGGGTCGGACCCGCCCGCTGCGGCCAAGGTTTTGGTCAACAGTTGTCGCTCCGAGGTGCTCGGTTTGCGTCCGAGTAGAACCTGAAATGTCGCGTCGATTCGGTCACACGCTGGCGCTATTGCCAATAATCGCTCGGCTGCGTGCCGAGCCTGCTGCTTGACGAATTCGTTGTTCATCAGGAACAGCGCCTGGGGAGCTACGGTCGTTACATCGCGTTGGCCGACAACCAGACTGGGGTCGGCCGCATCAAACACTTTCATCATGTCGGGCAACGCGGCGCGCACCACGGGAAGATAAACGCTGCGATAGGTGCCGTTGGTGTGGGACGCACGGAGATTGCCGAGGTGAGTGGGATTCATTTCGAACGTGGCGATGTCTCCAACGACGGATCCCTTGATGGGGGCCGAATCCAGACGGTTCGCCACGTGAAGCATGGCATCGCGGATCATTTCACCTTCCAGACGCCGCCGGTTCATGCGCCACAGGAGGCGGTTGTCCGTTTCCATGGCAAATGCCGCTTCGTCGTGATCCGAACTGAGACGATAAACCCGGCTGCGCATCAGCGTTCGGATCAGCGTTTTTATCGACCAACCCTTTTCGACGAAACCGAGGGCCAGATGATCGAGCAACTCGGGATGCGACGGAGTGCTGCCGATGGTTCCGAAATTGTCCGGTGTGTCAACGAGGCCCCGACCGAACAGATGACTCCAGACCCGATTCACAATGACCCGCGCAGTCAGGGGATTACGCGAATCCGCGATCCAGCGGGCCAGTTGCATCCGGCCACTTTGGTTGGTGCTGATTGTTTCCATCGGGACGGTCGCGAGGAGAAACGAAAGGGTTCCCCGAGGCACGGTCTTCCCCGGTTGCCCGACGTCACCGGCCGTAAACAATTCGCAATCGGCAATGCTGTCGCCCTCTTTGACAGCCATGACTGAGGGTGGCGGTTCGGGAATCGACTTACGGGCATCCTGATAAATTTTCGCCTTCTCCTTGTGAACCTTCTTCGCCACTTCAAGTTCCTTTTCCAATGCCGCGATCTTCTCCGCACTGGCCGAAGCGGCCTTGGCATCCTTGATGTCATTCTCCAGACCTGCCTGCGCCAATCGGGCCTTGGTGAAGATGGGAGTCACCTCTTTGAGATGCGCTTCGGCGGCGGCAATCTTGTCAATGATCGCCTGCCCGCCCTCGCCCAGGGGAAAGAGGCCGTTGTCGATCGTGTTGTTGTTGGATTTCACTCCCGCCAGGTTTTTGGTGCTGCGAAAAATACCGGCCAGCGCGTGGTAATCGCGCGAAGCAACCGGATCGTAGAAATGATCGTGGCAACGCGCGCAGCCAACCGTAAGCCCCATGAACGCGCGGAACGTGGTGTCGATCTGGTCGTCCACCACACCCATTCGGTAAACCAGTGACTTGTTGTTTTCGTTGAGCAGTTTTGGACCGACCAGCAGGAATCCAGTGGCGGTGTGTTGCCGCTCCAATTGTTTGCGACTCGTGGACGGCAACAGGTCTCCGGCAATCTGCGCGAGGATGAAGCGGTCGAAGGGCATGTCCGCATTGAGGGCATCGATCACCCAGTTCCGATAGGGCCAGGCGAAGCGATAGGAGATGTTGCGCGACTGCCCGGCGGACTCGGCGAAGCGGGCCACGTCGAGCCAGTGTTTTCCCCAACGCGCGCCGAAACCGGGATGAGCGAGAAGCTGGTCAACGAGTTGAGGCAGCGCCTTGTCAGTGTTTTCGCGCAGCTGCGGCGTCCACGTATTGATTTCGTCAAGCGTCGGCGGCAGTCCAATCAGATCGAAGAAAACCCGGCGCAGGAAGACTTGCGATTCCGCATCGGAATTGGGTCGAATGCCTTTGGCTTCGAGTCGTGCCAGGATGAATCGGTCGGTGCTCGTGCGCGACCACGATTCTGATTTGCTGGCCGGAACGCTGACTTGCACGGGCGGTTTGAACGCCCAGTGGTTGGTGGATTTCGATTCGCTTTGGGCACTGACCGCAACCGCGAGGCTGAAGCCTCCCGTCAGGAGGCACCACGACAAATTCTTAATGCCGTAGCAGCCGACGTGAGGAGGCTCTGATTTGATCCGCTTTCGCCGAACTAATATGAGCCTCGTCACCTCGGCTGCTACCGCGAATCCTGGGATCACACAGCTTGTTGATTGTGATTCGACCATCGTTCAGGCGAGGCTTCTTCAGCCAAGAACATCCGTCACCACATTTCCGTGGACATCCGTCAGTCGGAAATCACGGCCCGAGTAATGATACGTGAGCCGCTCGTGGTCCAAGCCCATCAGGTGAAGAATTGTGGCATGAAAATCATGCAGGTGGACTTTGTTCTCCACGGCCTTGTAGCCAAACTCGTCCGTCTGACCGTAGCGCAATCCGCCCTTCACGCCACCGCCGGCCATCCACATGGTGAAACCGAGGTGATCATGATCGCGGCCCTTGGTCTTGTTCAGATAAGGTGGACGACCAAACTCGCCTCCCCAAATCAGCAGCGTATCGTCGAACATTCCGCGTTGCTTCAAATCCGATATCAACGCCGCGATAGGTTGGTCCGTCGCCCGACCCAGTTCGCCGTGAATTGGGACGAGATCCACGTGATTGTCCCAACGCCCGACGTTCAACTGGACAAAGCGCACGCCCGCCTCGGCGAAGCGTCGCGCCAGCAGACATTGCCGGCCGAACTGCTCCGTCTCTTTTGTTCCGATGCCATAGGCGGCCAGCGTGTCCGGGCTTTCCTGTTTTAAACTCATTACATCGGGAACCTCGGTCTGCATGCGAAACGCGAGTTCATAACTCTGAATCAATCCTTCCAGATCTTCATTCACCCGATCACGTTTCAGCCGCTCGCGATTGAGCGCCTGCGTCAGACTCCGCGTTCGTTGCGATGCTGCGCCGACGATATTCGGAAGCTGGACGTCATCCGTCAGATTCTGTCCTTCGGCGAGGATCGGAGTTCCCTGACAGGCGGCGGGCAGGAACGCATTGCCGTAATTTCGCGCGCCGCCGCCGACACCGGCCTGTGGACAAATTGTGATGAACCCGGGCAGGCTTTGATTTTCGGTTCCCAGTCCATATAGCATCCAGGCGCCCATTGACGGTCGGGCAAACTGAAAGCTGCCCGTCTGCATCTGTAATACCGCCTGGGGATGATTGCCCACATCGGTGTGCATGCTGTTGAGCACGCAAAGGTCGTCCGCGTGTTTCGCCAGATTCGGAAACAGATCGGAAATCCACATTCCGCTCTGCCCGTGCTGACGGAATTTCCAGGGAGATTCCCAATACTTCAGGGTGCTGCCCTTGGAGACCGGCTGGCCGTCCATCTTGGACAACGCCGGTTTGTAGTCGAAGGTGTCCACCTGCGAAGGCCCACCGCGCATGAAAAGACAGATGACCCGCTTCGCCCGCGCTGGAAAATGTGAACCACGCGACGCAAGCGGATTCCTCGCGCCGGAGGTCGCCGCATTGGCCATCCCGGACAGGGCCACCGACCCGAAACCGCCACCCAGCGACTGGAGGAAGCCACGTCGGGATGATGGTAAATCTGAACGGGTGCAGGAAATCATGGCAGGGGGCATAGTAACCATAGAAAGACGGCCTCGACAACTGCCCTGTTCATTCAATGTCAGGCGAGTGTGGGACGGGTTGTGGCGGATGTATTATCAGTCACAATGTGACCTCGACCACCGTCAATCCCTCCACTCGGCTAAATTCCTTTCCGTTTGCCGTGACCACCGCATTACCAAACGTCAGGGCCGTCGCCGCGTTGAAGAGATTCGTATTCAGGATTATTGCCCTGAATCCGCGACCGTTTCGTTGCTGGCTTCCCGTATTTCGGCAAGATCCGATTCGATGTCGGCTAAATCTTCAGGGGAAAGCCCTGGCAGGGCGGTCAATGTCCGCTCAAGATCGCGGACTCGCACGCCCGTGGGAACCGGCGACAAGGAGGCCATGGGCTTTCCATTGCGCATGATGAGAAAATCTTCGCGGCGATAAGTCCCACGATCAATGAAATCCGACAGGCCTCGGGCCAGCTCGTTGACGGGCACTTCTTTCACAAGGGATGGACGGTAATCGTACTATCAAGTTTCTACAATATTTTCGTTTTGGCTTCTCGCGACGAGGGTGCATTCGCGTGAAACGCCGCAGAAGGAGCGCGGCTGTGTTCGATAGAACCAGCCGCAGCAACTCCCTCAGCCACGGGAGATCCGTGCTACAATCGTTGCGCCACGGCAGCGGCAGGTCTCCGACACAGCCACGCTCCGGGGGCTCCGCCCGAATGCGTCCTCGCGACGACTGCGAACTCACCAGGCTGTCACACCTTCGGCTTGATGAACATCACCTCGGCGCGCTCAATCCAACCCTTTCGCAAGTCCACGCGAAACCAGCCTTCGCTGTTCTTCTTGTGGAAGCGGACGGGTGACCGCCGGCCGAACTCCTTCAGGTCGTGCTGTGCCCAGGTTTTGCCCATGTCCGGCGAAACGATGAAACCCGTCCAGTAGGGAGATGCCGGCGCGCAATGCGAGGCGATCATCATGCCGTCCTCGATGATCATATTGGCCGACTCATACAACGGATTGAACAATTGCGTGTGTTTCTTCGGGTCGGTGAGGTCAGCCGGGTCGCAGCGAAAGATGCCGCGATCATGGGGCATGGTGCCGTTCTTTCCGTTGGCATCGGCTGCCCAGTAAAGCTTGCCGTCCACGAAATTGATGCCGCCGGATTTGTAGCGTGAGTTGGAATTGACGGAGATGAGCACCTTCCAATTCCACGCGTCCTTCTTGCGGTCGTAAGTGCCGCGCAACCAGTGGCATTCATTCCCGTGTCCGCGTTCAATGTCTCCGGTGCAGGCGTAAAAGGCCTTCTCGACCGGATTGTAGGCCACCGAATGCACATGGCGGCAGATCACGGAATTGTGCGGGTTGCCGATCAGTTTTTTCGGATCAACGCCCTTCTCCTGAAACTTTGGATTCTGACCGAAGGAATACGCGAGCTTCACGGTTTCGCCGCCGTCCGTGGAGTAGTAGATGTTCACCGGCACTGCGCCGCCCATCACATTGCAATAGTTGCCCCACACCAGCATTTCCGAGCCGTCAATGTCCCAGGTGTGAACGCCGTCGAGCGAATGAAAATACCAACCCGGGAGCTTGGGATCCTTCGGCGTGTGCGGCAGGTAATCGCTGCCGTCGCGATGTTTGACCGTAATTTGCCGGTAGGTCTTGAGCTTGTCAGTGCTGAGATACAATTTCGCCAGCGTGGCGAAGAGGATGTTTCCGTTCTTAAGGATGCAACTGAACGTGATGTTCTCGGCATTGGGGAATGCGGCCTGATGCGCCCAGGTCCTGCTGTTGTCTTCGGAGAGGAAAATCTTTCCATCCCCAAAACCGAATGCCTGATGGTCGCGTTGCGAGTCGATGTAAGGCCCCTTCGGCGCGGGGCGATACCAGAAGTGTTCAGTGGAACGCACGTCGGGGAAGGCTGCCGCTGGCGCGGCGCGCAGGATTGTTGGACCGGCAATCAAGCCGGTGCTGGCACCAACTGCGGTGGTTGCGAGAAAGCGGCGGCGATTGATGGGTTCAGGCTGAATCATGACCATGACTCTACGCGCCGATTATCACCGGTCAATCGAGATCGAGTTCAAGATGGGAGCATCGGCGAACCGTCCCCCGTAGCGCAGGCTTCCAGCCTGCACAACGCGTCCGCCAGACCGACGCGGCATTGATAACTCGGCTGCGCCGGTTGGCAATTGTCGCGATTCACAGGCGAGACGCCTGCGCTACGTAGCGCAGGCTTCCAGCCTGAACGACACCACGGCCATGCCAACAACGTTCCAGGTTTTTCGGCAGCCGAAATTGGCCAGACCACCTGAACGACAGTTGAATATTCACCGGGTTAACTCGCCGAAGGGACGTTCCTTAAACTTCTTCAATGCTTCGGCCAACTCCTTCCGCAGACGCTTTACCACGTCTGGATTACTTGCGAACACGTTTTCGTTCTCTTCCGGGTCGGTCGTAAGACGATAGAGTTGATCGGCCTCAAAGTAGTGCGGGTTGGCCTTCGCCGCAAAGTGACCGAGATGGCCGTTGCGGGTCAGGTAGGGTCGTCTCAGTTTCTCGCCCTGGAAGCCGTTGAAAATCCGACCGCGGTCGATTTGCTTTTGCACATCCGGTGGATAACGAACGGCGATGTATTTCCATTCCTTGGTTTTGAGCGCGCGGGAATGACCCAGTTCGCTGAACAACACGTGGCGCAACGGTTTGGTGTCGCCGAAGAGGACGGGTTTGAAGCTGATGCCATCCATCGGGTAGTCGGTGGGCGGTTCGATGCCGCAGATGTCGAGAATGGTCGGGGCGACGTCGATGTTGGCGGTGATGCCGTCGTATTTCGTGGCGGGTTTGATGGTGCCCTGCCATTGCAGCAGCATCGGGACGCGCATGCCGTAGTCGTAGAGGGTTGCCTTGCCGTGCCGATAGGAGCCGTGGTCGGGCACGAACATGATGAGTGTGTCCTTCTCCAGTCCAAGCGATTTGACCTTGTCCAGAATCGCGCCGACTCCGTCGTCGAGCCAGAGGGCGTAGGCGTCGCGATCCTTGAATCCGGCGGCTTTGTTTCGGCGCAGCAC
>CALBIE010000623.1 GCA_937893495.1 uncultured Verrucomicrobiales bacterium
ATTGGAGGTTCGTTTAAGAACCGCCAAGGGATTGTGACCGTCGGGCAGGCATTGGTGCGGGGGGCGGGGGGTGGACGAGTTGGGAAAGCGGTGGTAAACACGCGCGCGCTCCGGCGCTCCCCGGGGCTGGCTGTTACCCACATTCTGCCCCGGGCTTTCAGCCCGAATTTGAGGGTAACAGATAGCCCGCCGGGAGAGGGAGGCCGCCAGACGGACTTTTTGCAATTCCACGGACTATTTTCCGAAGCATGCTTCTGGCAGGCCCTCCCCAGGGGCACTGACGTTTAGTTATGTGTTTGATGGAGAAATAGTTGTACATTGTAGATTCACTCAGTTTACAAGTTCGGAATGGAAAACACCGTCCGTCCTGCCGGCCCGCGTTGGGTTGATTTTCTCGTCCAGGTACGCGCCCGGATTGGCGCGCGCGAGTTCTGTGCGCGTCACTGGAGAGGCTACAGTGACTTCACCCGTCAACGGCTGTTGACCTTTCCGGTCGTCACGCTTTTCCTGCTCCGGAAAACCACCCGGTCCGTGCAACGCCACTTGCACTCCTTCCTTTAGCAACTCTGGGCACCACCGCACGAGGGCTCGGTCACCCCCGGCGGCTGGACCCGGGCTCGTGCCAAGCTTTCCGATACCGCCTTCATCGAATGGAATCAAGAGGTGTTGCTGCCTGTTTTTTGCGCCCGAGAAGGCCGCTCATCGCCGCCTCTGGCGGGGTCATCGCCTGCTGGGCTGTGATGACTCGCTCCGGCGGCTGCCCTCGCACCCGCAAGTGACCGCGGCTTCTGGCGCGGTCGCGGTGGCCAATCACCTCGGGGACACCGGCACCCGTTACACCCCGGCCCGCCTGAGCGTCCTCGATGATCTCCTCAACCAGATCGGCCTGGACGCGCTGGTCGGCCAGCCGACGGTTTTCAACGACACTCCAATAAAGATGTTCTTTGCCATCTTTGCGACGTTTGCAACAACGCAGAAACATATTGGGGTGACATGCTATCAAAAAAATCCGGGCGGGGAATAAGATAGGTCTGCACTACAAGCCAGTTGGCCGGGTGTTCCCCTGGAAAATAGGGGAATTCCGCACGGCAGACGGTTGAAAATAGTCGTTTCCACCCTCCAGTCCGCTAAGTCGGGCTATGGCGCGGCACGCGTTACCTCGGCTGCTACCAAAGATTGAGCGATGGCTGAAATCGAAGACTTCGCGGCAAGGCTGGCCGGCAATTCACTTACGCGCCCGCTTGGTCAACGTGATCCAAAGGGCCCTCGAGCCGGCGCACTCCACATGGCGTAGGTTGCGCGATTACGCCAGCACGGACAGGTTGTTTTTCGCCAGCAACACCGAGTAGATTCGCTGATACCCGGCCTCCGGGATTAGGAGCGCCGCGCAAAACTGGTCGATCAATTCCTGCTCTTCGACCCGCAACTCGCCGTCGGCCATGGACAAGCCAAGGAGATTCGCCATCAGGCACTGGCGCTGGGCGTCATCAAGCGCGTTGGGCAGGGCTTCGAGCAGGCCATCGAGTCCCAGATGGTTCAGCGCCTCTTCCGCTTCCTCGATGACTTCCGGATGATTGATGACCTTGTTCAAATAGTCTTCTTCCGCTGGTTGCTTCTCCGCGTCGCAACGACTCATGGCCAGGAGCGCGGCCGTAAAGAGGACCAGTGGAGCGGTCGGGCTCAAATCGAGCATTTCGCCGTCAGCATCGTTCGCGAGCACGGCAACCTGATTGCGCGAAAGCAGGATTTCAAAAATCTCGTTGAATCGATCTTTCGTGAGGTTCAGCGCGTTTTGAAAACGCTCAACCAGATCGCGTTCAGCGGAACGCAGCAGGCCATCAGACATCACCGCGCTCAATTGATTGGCCACGAGGCATTCGCATTGAGCATCGTTGAGAATCCGGGGTGCCTCTTCGAGCAATTTGTCGAGTTGATGCACGCGCAGCCACGCGCTGCCTTCCTGAATTGCCTCGGGCGCGGGAATTCGTCGGCTGAGCCATTCGGTTTCAACCGGATCCACCTGCCCGTCGGCACCCATTACGGCGTGAATTCCGGCACAAAACGCGCTGGCCGGATTCAGCCGAGCGGGGGCTTCGAGTGGCATGCTGTCGGCTTCCGCAGTAAATAATCCCGCAATCCGGTCAAGCGCGGGCAGATCCCATTGCGAACATTTCAACTCGTACTGTGCCGCCGCAAAGCGAAAGTGGATGACGGCAAAGCATGGGTCCGCCTTGACCTTGCATTCGATGACTTCGTTCAGGCGAAATGCCTTGCGGCAAAAGCTGCCGCCGCTCGGGCGATAGTAAAAAACGATTCGCTCTTCTCCGACCGCGAGCCACGTCGCGCCAAGTTCACCATCGAGATTGTAGAGCGCACGAACGGCAATGCGCGGCGGCTTGCCACACAGGTGCAGAAAATTCTTACCCAGTTGATCCGGCAGTTGCATGGCTTTGGAGAGTCGGTGGAATTCCGTTTTGAGGCAAGTGCGGGATGGGGATTGCAAGTTTGAACGACGGATTCAAAAAGTTTGATCGGAGGCTCAGCGTAGCTTCGCCCCAACATGGATTGAGTCGTCTGTCAACGGACGGTGGGGCGAGGCTATGCCGAGCCTCTGGATTGCCCGGTTAGTTCTGTTTGTATTCCCGCCATCGAAATCGATCGATTTGCGTTTCCTTCTGCTCCACGGCGTCGGCAATGACGCGGCCCATTACCGGCGCGAACTTGAACGCGTGGCCGCTGTCGCCGCTGGCAACGACCAACCCCTCCTTTTGCGGGTGGCGATCGATCCAGAAGTGACCGTCAAAGGTCTGGCTATACAGGCAAAGTCGCGTACCGATGACTGGTGCGTCCTTGAGTTCCGGCAGATTTTCGGCGACGAATTGTCGGATCTCTTCGACTTCCTCCGGCAAGACTTCGCGTGGATCGTCGGGATGCACCTCAACACCCGGTAGATGCCTGGCGATTTTCAGCGTTCCGTCCGGGAGCGCGGGAAATCCGTACCAGCCGGTGGTCGCCATGTCTGCCGCCCAGACGGGGAATCTCGGCGCGGTGTAGCGTTCCAGGTCGTTGACCTTGAGACAAACTACCGCCTGCCGCGTCGCGCGCATGAATGGTTTCAGTTCCGGAAGCAATGTCGGGGTCCAGGCGCCGGCGGCCAGCAACGTCACGTCGGCCTCGATACGTTCGCCAGATTCGGTTATCACGCCAGACACTTTGAATCCGTGATCCATCATCCGGTGAAAGGGTGACCTTTCCCGAATCACGACCCCGTTGTCGCGCGCCTGTCGAACCAGCCGACTAATAACCTTTCCGCTTTCCACCCAACCGGCGCGCGGATTCAGGTAGCCGCTTTGGTATCGATCCTTCGTCCACGCTGGAAAGCGGCGGTTGATTTCGTTGGCATCCAGTTCCTGTAGTTCAAATCCGCGTTGACTGAGCAAATGATAGCTCTCGTGCTCGAATCCGCCCGGTAAAGGTGCACCAGCGGACATGACCAAAAAGCCGTCCTCGTGATAAAGCGTTTCTCCCCAGTCCTGATTCCACGCCGTCCAACCGGCCAGCGACTCCTCCCCCAGCGCGGTGTAGAGTTCGTCACTGCCGTAATCCGCGCGTACCACTTTGCTGATGTCCGTCGAGGCGGCTTCGGGTCGGGGCAACGGACCCGGGTCGATAACGGAGACCTGCCACTCACGACGGCGCAACTCAATGGCCGCGGTCAACCCAAACAATCCGGCACCAACAATAATGATCGAGGATGGCGAGGTACTCATGTGTGGAAGGGACGAGCGCAATTTTTCGATTTCCTCAGCCAAATTGCAAGGCGTTCAATTTCAATCAAATGTGACAAACCCATACCAACCGTGAAATGCTGGTTGGCAACGCTGGTTTTTTGCCGTAACAATGCAACAGCCCAACCGTCACTGGTCCGTAAACCGCGCACGACTAATGCGCAATGTAATGCAACATCGCCCGACGCATGGGCTTGCGCGTAAGATCGCGCTGACAGGAGCTGTTTCAACGGCATTCCTGTTGATGGTTTTGGCCAGGCCCGCCAAGGCCGCCGACCATCCCATCAAGGAGGGTCAGGATCTGTTTCTTTCGGGCAAGTATGATCAGGCCATCGCCCGCGCTGAAAAGGCGCTGGAGGATGATACATCCAACGTGGAATGGACGCGATTGCTGGTCAAGAACCAGCTCATTGTGGGCCAATACGGCAAAGCGCTCGGCATTGTCACGAACGGTTTCAAACGCTATCCGTTGAGCTCAGACATTCAGCTCAAATGGCTGGCGCGAGAGATTTTTTTCTACAACGGCTACCCGGACAAGGCAGCCGAGATGCTCATTGAGATCAATCGCCTCTTCAACACCCGGTCGTGGGCCTACAAAGATGCCGGCGACATCATCACGCTGGCACGCACTGCCTTGGCCATGGGTGCGGACTCCAAACTGGTCCTCGACCGATTACTGATACCCGCGAAAAAGAATTCGCCCGAACTGGCCGACGTTTACGAGGCGCTCGGAGAACTTGCCTACGAGAAGGGGGATTTCGCCCTGGCCGCGAGTTACTACAAGGAAGGCATCGCCAGGCTGCCGAATGATCCCGATCTGCACTATGGCTACGCAAAATCATTTGCCGAGAGCGACCGCGAGGAAATGGCCAAGGCGATCGACAAGGCGCTGGAACTCAATCCACGTCACGTCCCCTCGCACCTGATGATGATTGACCGGCTTATCGACCGTGAGGATTACGAAGAGGCGGAAGGGATGATCGCGGAAATTCTCAAGGTCAATCCATGGCAACCCACCGCCTGGGCGTATCGAGCGGTGATTGCGCATCTTCGGAACGATTCGAAAGAGGAAAACAAATGCCGCACAACCGCACTGAAGTATTACAGCAATAACCCGGACGTCGATCATCTGATTGGCAGAAAACTGTCCGCCAAGTATCGCTTTCGCGAAGGGGCGGATTACCAGCGTCTGTCACTCAAGTTTGCCCCGGCAAATCTCCCGGCGAAGATTCAACTGGCCCAGGATCTTCTGCGTCTCGGCGAGGAATACGAGGGCTGGGAACTGGTGAAGGAAGTCAGCTCCCGCGATGAGTATGACGTCACCGCTTACAACCTGATCACGCTGCGCGACACGACGGCGAAGTTCGCCAATGTCACCAACGAACATTTTGTCATTCGCATGGCACGTAACGAGGCCGATATCTACGGCCAACGCGCACTGGCCCTCCTGACTCGCGCCCACGAGACTCTGACCAGAAAATACCAATGCGAACTACCCCGCAGCACCATCGTGGAGATTTTCCCCAACCAGAACGACTTCGGCGTGCGGACATTCGGGATGCCGGACAATCCCGGATTTCTCGGCGTCTGCTTCGGTTGCCTGATCACCGCCAACAGCCCGGCTTCGCAGGGTGATCATCCCTCGAACTGGGAGGCCGTGCTCTGGCACGAGTTCACCCACGTCATTACTCTGACGCTCACGAAGAATAAAATGCCGCGCTGGCTCAGCGAAGGCATCTCTGTGTTCGAGGAGAAGGAGCAGGACCGTTCCTGGGGCCAGGACATGACGCCGCAATATCGCGAGCTCATTCTCGAAGGGGAACTGACGCCCGTCAGCAAACTCAGCAGTGCATTTCTGTCCGCAAAGACCGATTTGCATCTGCAATTCGCCTATTACGAATCGTATCTCGCGGTGGACTACATCGTGCGCGAGTTCGGGGTGCAGGCACTGCGCGGGATCCTCACGGATCTCGGCAACGGCATCGAAATCAACCGAGCGCTCGCGAAACACACGCGCCCCATCAAGGAACTCGACAAGACGTTCGAAAAACACGCGAAGACATTGGCGAAGAATCTCGCGCCGGGACTGGATTTCACCAACCCCAATCCGCGACCCAGGGAAGGCGATGAGCGCACCCGCCCGCCCTCGCCGGCAGCCATCGCCGAGATAATCCAAAGGCTTCCGAAGAATAATTTCTATCGACTCACCGAAACGGCGTTTGAAGCGTTGAAGAAACACGAGTATGTCGAAGCGGAGAAGGCCATCACCACGCTGCTCGAACATTACCCCAACTACGCCGGTCCACGAAGTCCCCTGTGGCTCAAGGCCCAGATGCATCAGGGCAAAGAAGAACCGGAAGAGGAAAGTAAAGCACTCCGGCGACTGGCACTGCTGGATTCCGACGCGGTCACCGCTTATCAGAGTCTGCTGCACCTTGAGTCGGAGCGGGGGGATTGGCCGGCCGTTCGCAAGACTGCCGAGCGAATCCTCGCGGTCAATCCACTGTCGCCTCTGCCTCATCGATTCCTCGCCCGGGCGGAAGAGCAGACCAATCGCAAACGCGAAGCCGTGGCCGCCTGGGAGACCGTTCTTAAATTCGATCCGACCGATCCAGCGGAGGTCTATTTTCGAATCGCGAGTCTGCTGCAGGGTGACGACGACGAGAAGGCCAAGCGTCAACTGTTGCACGCCCTCGAAGAAGCCCCACGCTATCGCGAAGCGCTCAAGTTGCTGCTGGAAATGAATAGCGTCCAAAAAGCGATACCGCCGGCCACGCCCGCTGCTCAGTCCAGCAAGCCGCCGGCCTCACCACGGCCTGCCACTAAATCGAAGTGAAATCTATAACCACAAACCGGTTCAGACTGGCCATCGCGTTTCTGTTGCTTGCACTGGGCATCGGGGCCGTCGCACAATTTCGTTCCGGGCGCAGCCGTTTCAACAACAGTGGGGCGCAAACCGCTCGTGAAGCGGATCCGAACGCGGCGCCGAACTGGACCAACAGCGCGGCTTTCAAAAAGGACGTGTTCACGTTTGCACGTCTCAAGTACGGCACTTGGGGCGGCCGCGACTGGCGAGGTGGACACCGCTGGGAGACGGATTTCCCCGATGCGGATTTGAATCTCTCCTTTCGTCTGCAACAGATGACCTCACTCAAGGTCAACCCCGACGGTATCGTCCTCGAGATCACCGACCCGAAACTGTTCAATTTCCCGTGGGTTTACATGGTGGAGCCGGGTTCGCTGAGTTTCACGGATGAGGAGGCAAAAATACTCCGAAAATATTTTCTCAACGGCGGCTTTATGATGGTGGACGATTTCTGGGGGGAAGCGGAATGGGATAACTTTTACACGGAAATTAAAAAGGTCTTTCCCGATCGAGAGCCAATTGAGTTGAACATGGATCATCCGGTTTTTCACACCGTGTTTGACATCCGCCTGACAAAGAATCAGATGCAAGTGCCTAACATTCGCACCGGGACCTATAGCCAGTACGACGGCGTCACCTGGGAACGGGAAGACGCGCGCGACGTGCACTTCAAGGGTCTGTTCGACGACAAAGGGCGCATGATGGTCTTCGTCGCGCATAACACCGACAACGGGGACGGCTGGGAACGCGAAGGCGAAAACGAATATTACTTCCGGGAATTCTCGGAAAAGAAAGCCTACCCCCTGGGAATCAACGTCATCTTTTACGCGATGACTCACTGATACTGCCCACGGATGACACGAATTGATGAAGAAAGTAATTTTTGCCGGGACCAGCGTTACCGAATCGTACTGTCCCGCAAGGAACCGAGTAAAAGCAACCTATCCGTAGATTTAAGATCAGGAACGATTTTTGATTAATTCGCCCGATTCGCGTCGTTCGCGGGCAAAAACTAAATAAGGAAACAAGTGGAAACTGAGACAACTGAAAACGTGGACCAACAAAAAATCCCGCCGCTTCCCGAGCCAACGGAAAAGGAAATTGTCGATCAACTGGTCGCTGCGCGCGGGCAGATTCTCGGCGAGTTGCGCAAAGCCATAGTCGGCCAGGAGGAAGTCATTGAGCAACTCCTCATGGTGCTGCTCTCCGGCGGACATTGCCTGATCACGGGCGCACCCGGCCTCGCCAAGACTCTGCTCGTCAAATCGATCGCCCAGATCTTTCATCTGAAATTTCAGCGCATTCAATTCACGCCGGACCTGATGCCGGCGGACATTATCGGCGTGGAAATCCTGCAGGAATCCGACGGCGACCGGGTTTTGGAGTTTGTTCATGGACCGGTCTTCGCGAACATGGTCCTGGCTGATGAAATTAATCGCACGCCGCCCAAGACCCAGGCCGCGTTGCTCGAGGCGATGCAGGAACATCAGGTCACCGCCGCTGGCGTCCGACACATTCTGCCCGAGCCATTCTTCGTATTGGCGACGCAGAATCCAATTGAGATGGAGGGCACTTATCCCCTGCCCGAAGCACAACTGGATCGGTTTATGTTCAATGTCGTCATCGATTATCTTCCCGAAAATGACGAGGTCACCGTCGTGCAACGGACCACGGGGGGAAAGCCCGAACCGATCAATCCTATCTTCCACAGCGAAGACGCCCTGCGATTCACCGAGGTCGTCCGAAAGATGCCCATCGCCGAGGACGTCGTCCGTTTCGCGGTCAGACTCGCCGCGGCTTCGCGACCCAACCAGAAAGACTCGCCGGAATTCATAAACGACTGGATCAGTTGGGGCGCTGGCACCCGCGCCGCGCAATATCTCGTGCTGGGCGGAAAAGCGCGCGCGATTCTGCAAGGCCGTTCACATGTCACGCCGGAGGACATTCAAGCACTGGCCCATCCGGTTCTCCGCCATCGCATCCTCGTCAATTACCGGGCCGAGGCCGAAGGCGTCACCGTTGAGAACGTCATTTCAAAACTCCTGGAAGCCGTTCAACCGAAATAAATCGTGGCCGACGAAGTCGCACCATCGCCGGTAGCCAAAGGATCGCTGGTTGATCCGAAATCGCTCATGGCGATCAAAAACCTCGAACTGCGCGCGCGCGCGGTGGTGGAGGGCTTCTGGAGCGGCATCCATCGCAGCCCCTACCATGGATTCTCCGTCGAGTTCACCGAGTACCGCGCTTACTCACCGGGAGATGACCTGCGCTTTCTGGACTGGAAACTGCTCGCCCGCAGTGACCGGCTTTACATCAAGAAATTTGAGGACGAAACCAATCTTCGTTGTTACCTGCTCGCCGACAACAGTCGCTCGATGATGTTTGGTTCGCTTTCCTACACCAAGGCCGAGTACGCCAACACACTCGCGGCGACCATCGCGTACTTTCTCTATCAACAGGGGGATGGCGTGGGCTTGATGAAATTCGACGAGGAGGTTCGCGATTATCTGCCCGCCCGCCATCGTCACGGGCAACTGCGTCACTTGATGCACGCACTGGAGAAAACCCCGCAGGGCAAGGCCACCAACCTCACCGCGCCCCTCAAGAGAATCGCCGAACTCGTCCGGCGCCGCGGCTTGATGGTGTTGATTTCCGATTTACTCGCCCCGATTGAAACACTGGAAAACAACCTGGCGCTGCTGACCTCCCGAGGCCACGAGGTACTGCTCTTCCATATCTACGACCCCGCCGAATTGACCTTCGAATTTGACCAATCTGCCCAGTTCATCGATCTCGAAACCGGACACGACATTTACATCGACCCGGCTCAGGCGCGGACGGATTACCAGAGAAAATTCAGCGAACACAACGAGCGGGTCGAACTCATCTGCCGCAAGCTGGGCATCGGCTATCACCGCTTCACGACCGATCGTGCCCTGGAGTTCTCGCTCTTCGATTTGCTTCGTGAACGCATGCGACGTGGAAAAATTGTTCGTCGAAACACCTCCCGGGCCGCCGCATGAACTTCCTCGCGCCATTATTTCTGCTCGGCGGCCTGGCAATTGCGGCTCCGTTCATTTTTCACCTCATCCGCCGCACGTCGAAGGAGAAGATCCCGTTCAGCTCCATGATGTTTCTGGAGCCATCACCTCCCCGGGTCACCAAGCGCAGCCGACTCGAACACCTTTCGCTCCTGCTCCTGCGCTGCCTCGTGCTGTTGTTGCTTGCGCTGGGTTTCGCCCGGCCGTTTCTTCCCGATGCGTCCCTTCAGAACGTCAACGAGGGCGACGGCATTCGAACACTCATACTCATCGACACCAGCGCCAGCATGCGCCGCTCGGGCGTGTGGAAAGAGGCCGTGATTCGCGCGAAGAAAGTTCTCCGGAAAGCCGGCGCTGGCGATGCCATCGCCGTCCATGCGTTCGACAACGATGTGCGCCCGGTGATTTCATTTTCCCAATGGACCACGGCGCCGGTGGAGCAGCGCATCGGGCTCGCTGAAGCTGAAATCGGCAAGCTCGAACCCGGCTGGGCCGCGACTCGTCTCGGAAAAGCGCTCGGTAAAGCGGCGTCGATGCTTGAAGAAGAGCAGGACGATCGGAAAAAGAAAAAGGCCGGCCGCCTGGTATTGATTACCGATCTGCAGAAAGGCAGTTACCTTGAAGAGCTGCAATCCTTCGAGTGGCCGGAAACACTTCAACTTCAGGTGGAGGCCATCGAGGGTGAACGCTTCGCGAATGCCGGCATTCAATTCCTTCACTCGACCACCGCCGAGGCCGCGCAGGCGACGAAACAAACGCACCAGAAAACCCGCATATACAACTCCGCCGATTCCACTCAGGAACAGTTCAAGATCGCCTGGGGTTTTCATTCGGACAAAGACGTCGGCACGACGACGGATGTTTACGTGCCACCCGGCCAAAGCCGCGTGGTGAATCTGGAGAAACCGAAAGTCGCGGAAGAATCCACGCGCCTGATGCTGCTGGGTGATCGCGAACCATTCGACAACAGCGCGTGGTTGATTCCGCCCGCGCCCGCGGTCGTCCGCATTCTTTACGTCGGACCGGAATCAGCGGATGACACCCGGCAGCCACTCTACTTTCTGCAGCGCGCATTTCCACCGACCCTCCAAAGCACGGTGCAGGTAATTCAGCAGCAATCTGATCAGAATCTGTTTCTTACGCCAAATCCCTACCCTGTTTTGATCGCGACACAGCCCATCGCGGCGGGCGACGCAAAGCAGTTCCGCGCTGCCGTTGAAGGCGGAGCCACCGCCCTGCTGGCCCCAATGTCGGCCCCGGCACTGCAATCGTACCTGCAGATGTTTCAGTTGAGCGCCGAAAACGTCAGCGAGACATCGGGCACCAGTTATTCGCTGTTGGGCGAAATCGATTTTCAACATCCGCTCTTCGCACCGTTCGCCGACCCTCGCTTCAGCGACTTCACCAAAATTCATTTCTGGAAACATCGACAGTTCTCCGCCGACGCATTGCCGGAGGCGAAAGTCATTGCGCGATTCGACAATGACGATCCCGCGCTCGTCCAGTTCGCCGTCGGCAAGGGAGTCGTGCTGCTACTCGCTGCGGCGTGGCATCCCGGTGACAGTCAGCTCGCATTGTCATCCAAATTTGTCCCGCTGCTGCATTCCCTCCTCGAACTTAGCGGCGCAATGGTCCGCCAGCCCTTGCAATACCTGGTCGGTGATGAAGTGTTGATTCCATTCACCAACAAGACTTCCTCGGTCACCGTGCGTTTGCCCGATGGGAAAAATGTCGATCTGCCCGCGAACGCCAATGCCTTCAAGGCAACGACGCAGCCGGGTATTTACACCCTCTCCAGTGGAACGAACACGATTCGATTTGCCGTCAATCTGGACCCCTTCGAAAGCCGCACCGAGGCGATGCCGCGAGAGCAGCTTGAACGCTACGGCGTCGTGATTCGCAACGTAGCCTTTGAAACGGTCCAGAAAGCCGAGGAGCGCCGCCTGAAAAACTCCGAAATTGAGGGCCAACAGAAGCTGTGGCGATGGTTGATTGTGGCGGCGCTGGTGGTATTGTCGCTGGAAATACTGATGGCCGGACGCCTCGCCCGCCCGAGCACCGCAACCGAACAACCCGTATGACCCCCCCCGCACTGACAAACCTGCTGCAACCGGTCATCCGGCGATATCGCGCCTGGCAACTGGCGCGTGGCTGGGCCGTTTGCTGGAGTTTGTCCGCGTTGGCCATGCTCGCGTTTCTCAGTATCAAGCAGACTTCCGGATGGGAACACAAATGGACTCTGCCCGGCATCATTGGATTCGCGTTTTTAACAGGACTCGCGGTCTGGCTCGGCTGTCGGCGAATGGCACCCGACATGCAGTGGCTCGCCCGCCAGATTGAGCATGAACATCCCGAGTTGAATTCACTCCTGCTCGCCGCAGTCGAGCAAAGACCCGACGCGAACGGTCGCTACAGTTATCTCCAGCAAAAGGTTATCGCGCAGGCCGTCGAACACGCGGTGAAAAGCGAATGGGCCGAACGCTTCAATTGCACGCAACTTCGCTGCGCGCGTGGGGCGCACTGGACAACCCTGGCGATCCTCGCAGGACTGATCACTCTGCATCAGTCTCCCGTAAAACTACAGGCCGGCGGAAAACGCGTGCGCATTCTTGCCACCACGGTGGAGGTAAATCCCGGTAACGCGAAGATCGAGAAAGGCAGCAGCTTCGTGGTTATGGCGAGGTTCACGGGACCGGTGCCCGCCGGAGTCAATCTGCTCGTCAATCCCGATTCGGAAGCAGCCCGTATCGTGCCGCTGATCAAGGCGCTCCAGGACCCGGTCTTCGGGACCACCCTGCCAGACATCACCGCGCCGTTCAGCTATCGCGTGATCTTTGAAGATCAGCGCACGGAGGATTTCAAAGTCGCCGTATTCGAATACCCGCGACTCGAACGTTCCAACGTCGATATCGAGTTGCCGAAATACACAGGGCTCGAAAAGCAGCGTATCGAGAACACTCGCCGCGTTACCGCCGTCGAGCGCTCGGTCGTCGGCGTGGAACTGCAACTCAATAAACCCGTCAAGTCCGCGCAATTACTCTCCGGCGACAACGTGATTCGCCTGAAGACAGACGGGATTAAAGCCATTGCCACACTCCCCCGTTTCAACCTGACCCGGAATGACGTGTTTGATTTACAACTCGTCGATGACGAGGGGAGGACGAACAAAGTCGAAAGCCGGTTCTTTTTTGTGGCGCTGCCCAATCGTCCACCGGAGGTCAAGTTCCTTTCGCCGAAAGGCGACCAACGGGTGTCGGCATTGCAGGAGATGTTGTTCGAAGCCGAAGGCCTGGACGATTTCGGACTCAAAGGGTTCGGGTTTGGATACCGTGTCGCCGGCCGCATGCCGGTGGACTTCACGCTCATCACCAATTCACCGCCGAACCAGAAGCAGACTTTTCAGAAACTCATCAGCCTGGAGGCGCTGGGAGTCATGCCGGACAACCTGATGTCCTATTATCTCTGGGCCGAGGATTTCGGGCCCGATGGCGAGATCCGACGCACGGAGAGTGACATATACTTCGCGGAGATTCGGCCGTTCGAGGAACTGTTTCGCGAAAATCAAAGTGCCGAACAACAGGGTAAGGGAAAAGGCGGCACCCCCAGCGAGAAACTGGCTGAACTCGTCAAAGAAATTACCAGTGCCACCTGGAAACTTCGTCGGCAGAAATACGTCTCAACTGAAGCGGAATCATCAAAATGAAAACTCTCGCCCCTCTCCTCACGCTGGCTCTCGCCCTGCTCCTGGGCGCGCCTGAATTCGGGTTCGGCCAGGCGCAACGAACTTCAAAGAAAATTCAGGGCCGCAACTATGCCGACGACATCCAGGTATTGCGCGAATCGCAGGAGCATGCCCTTGAGTTGGCGCAGAAAATGGCCGAAAAAAAGGAGAAACCAGAGGATATCAAGTCCGCCGAGACCGTCATTGCCAAGCTGGAATCCGCGCTCAGCCTCATTAATCAGGCCGAAAAGAATCGCGAAAAACTAATGGATGCCGTCCGCGCCCAGGAGGAAGCGTTCCAGGCATTGCTCGAACTCGCCGCCCGCGAATTCAACGTCAACCAGAAAAAGAGCCAGGGCAAAAGCAAAGGGAGCGCGAAGCGCCGCAACCAGCAGCAACTCAATCAGCTCGAGTTGAAGATGAAGGAGAACAAGTATGAGACGCGCCGCCTGGCGACGAACGAACAACAGAATAAAGAGCAGCAGGAACAGTTGCAGGTGCTGAATCGACTGCGCGAGATGGCCCGCCGCCAGCAGGACATCAATGAGCGACTGAAGGATCTCCAAACCGCGTTGCAGGAAGCCAAATCGACTGCCGAGGAGGAGGAAATCAAGCGCCGCCTCAAACGCCTGGAAGAAGAAGAACAACGCATGCTGGCGGATATGGACGAGTTGAACCAGCGCATGCAACAGCCGGAAAACCAAAGCAAAATGGCCGAAGCGCGCCAGCAGTTGCAGCAAACCCGGCAAAACGCGCAGCGCACCGCCGAGTCGATTGAGCAGGGTGAAGTCTCGCGGGCTCTTGCCTCCGGTACCCGGACGGAAAAGGAGCTCGAAAAACTCAAGGATGACTTTCGTAAAAAGAGCGCCAACCAGTTTGCGGAGGATATGAAGAAAATGCGCGAAGGTGCCCGCGAACTGGCGCAGAGCCAGAAAGAACTTGGTGAAAAGCTCGCCGGCAAAGCAGAGGAACCGAAGCGCAAGACTCTGGCGGGCGAGAATATCGATGAGAAAATGGAAAAGGAATTCAAGGCGCAGAACCAGCGGCTCAGCGAACTCGTGCGACATGCCGAACAGGTGTCACGGCAATCCGAGTTTGCCGAACCGCTCCTGCACCGTCAGCTCTACGACACGATTCGAAATCAAAACCAGCGCGAAGGCAGGACCATCAAGGATACCGAAAATGATTTTCGTCGCAACCGTGTCCCCATCACGGAATCGATCATGCGAATCATTCAAGAGGCCAACGAGAATGGCGGCATGCGCTCGCTCGACCTGGCGGGTGAGCTGGCCGGCATCGGCAACAAGGAGGCCGCCCGGAAACTTTCGCAGCGGAATGAAGAAAACATTGACGACCTGCAGAAGCGCATCGAACGCGCGGCGGAGAGCGTGCTCGGCGATGAGACCGATGCCCTGCGCCAGGCGCGCAGCGAGATCGAAAAACTAATCGATCAACTCGGCAGTGAATTGACCCGAGCAAACCCACAGGGCGTCTCCACGAACCAACTCGCCATGGCCGGTGGCCAACAACGCGAAGGTTCACCAACCGGAAAGCAGAATCAGCGCGGTGAAAAATCGGCACAACCTGGACAGCAGGGCGACGAAGGGCAGCAACCCGGACAACGCAACGGCCAGAAAGGAAAGCAGGGCGAACGTCAACCGGACCAGGCAAACCCGCAGTCGGGTGAACGCGGCCAACCCGGCCAATCAAGCCGTAGTCCTGAAGAAGTCGCCCGCCAGATGCGTGAGCGTCGTCAGGCTGAGCAGAACGGACAACCGGGTCAACAGCCCGGTCAACAGCCCGGTCAACAGCCCGGTCAACAGCCCGGTCAACAGCCTGGTCAGCAACCCGGTCAGCAACCCGGTCAGCAACCCGGTCAGCAACCCGGTCAGCAGCCCGGGCAAGGTGGGCAAGGTGGGCAAGGTGGGCAAGGTGGGCAAGGTGGACGAGGCGGAGAGAAGCAGGCTGCCAAGCAGAACACCCCTGGCAGCAGCACTCGCGGAGGAAACTTTGGAGGTTGGGAAAAACTGCTACCCTCGGGCATTATCGCTGAACGCGACGGCAGCAACAACGGTCCGATTACGGGAGACGATTTTCAAAACTGGTCGGATCGCATGCGTAATCTTGAGGAGATGGTCAACAGCGCCGAGTTACGCAATCAGGTGACGACCGTACGCGAACGAGTGCGCGGAATGCGGGTGGAGTTCAAGCGTCACAGTAAGGAGCCGCAATGGGGTCTCGTGAAGACCGAGGTATTTCAACCCATGGTGGAAATTCGCGACCGCATTGCGGAGGAACTCGCTCGACGCGGCAACCGTGAGGCGATGGTGCCAATCGACCGCGACCCCGTGCCCAACCGCTTTTCCGATCTTGTCCGGCGGTATTACGAAACGCTGGGGAAAGACGAATAAATCTTGATACATTTCTGCTGATGGACCTTCACCAATATCAGTCCGCATATGACGAGTTCGCTCGACGGCAACTACCGGCGATGCCGAAAAGGGAAACTTCAGCCCTGATTGCAATGACCCTGCTCTGGCTTGGGTTTTCAGTCTGGTTGATGATTGCTGTTCGGAGTTCCTGGACCTTCTCATTGCCGATTTTGTTGCCAATCGTGTTTGGCGCCCGGCACTACTGGTTCAAGTCTTGTCCGGCCTGTAATTTACGGATGTCGTTTGTCAGAGGGGATTCAGATCGTATGCCGGAAATCTGGCAGGTTCTGTTCGTCTGCAACCAATGCCGTACAATTTGGGTTACAGACGAGATTGTCCAAAAAGACAGCGGCAACTGATGACAGCCTGCGATACATGCACACCCGCTCGTCGATCTTGAGAAACCATCCACGTATTCTGGGCTAATTGAATGAAAACACAGGAAGATCTCGAACGGTTGCGGGCGGACATTTCTGAGGCCCTCGCGGAGGAAAATCGCGGGGAATTTCAGCCCCTTGGTATCGAAGCTATCAAAGCGCGAGGTCGGGTGATCTTGGAAAAGGAGTGCGACTCATGATGGCAAAAGTATTCGACACTGATGTCGCAGCGCCGCAGTTGAAGTATAAGCGTGTGGAAGGCCCACGCGTCGTTTCCCCCTCACCCTGTCCTCTCCCTTGGGGAGAGGGGGTAGCATTGGATGCGGCAGTTTCCCAGAAAACTTTCCTGTGCACCACCCGCGTAATTCGCATTCCTCCTCTCCCCAAGGGAGAGGATCGAGGTGAGGGGAAAGGACATCTCAAACAATCATTTGTCCGCAACTTATTTCCGGCAATAGGGTTGGTCGGAGCTGTTCGTAAACCCGGATCGTCATTAGTCACTAGTCATTGGTCTTTTCAATCCCGATGCCCACGCTGAGCACCATCATCTTCTCCGGAAAAGAATGGATCATTCCGGCCGTGGCACTGGCGGTCGTCGGGTTGATTTCGCTCTATTGGAGCTACCAGCATTCCCCCGCCCAGCGCGGCACGAAACCCGTCTGCATTTTCCTCCGCCTCCTTGGCCTTGCGGCACTGGTTGTCTGCCTGATCGAACCGCACTGGACCGGGCAACGTGCCAAACCGGGAGCCAATCTCTTTGCCGTCGTCGCGGACAACAGTCAGGGCATGGAGATTCACGACTACGGCGACCCCGAAAGTCGCGGCGAGGCGCTCAAAAAACTCGTCGCCGAGGGTGATTCCCTCTGGCTCTCTTCTCTTCAAGAAAACTTCAACGTCCGTAACTACGTCTTCGACAGCAAGCTGCGCTCAACCGACAATTTCACCGAACTGGATTTCAAAGGCCGGGCTTCCGCGCTGTGGACCACCCTTCAACTGCTCAAGGAACGCTACGAGGGCCGACCTCTGGCGGGTGTTTTGCTGCTCACCGACGGCAACGCCACGGACATTCCCGACACGGGAATCGAGTTGAAGGGATTGCCAACCATCTATCCGGTGGTCATCGGGCGTAATGATCCCGGCAAAGACGTCACCATTCAGCAAGTCACCGTCACCCAGACCGCCTTCGAGGACGCGCCCGTCAACGTGGACGCCCAGGTGGTGGCCATCGGCTATGCCGGCAAGAAAATTGCCGCCGTTCTTTACGATCAAGCCGGGGTAAAAGTTGAGAAGCAGACGCTTCTCGCCGCGAACCGTTCGCAGACGCTGTCCTTTCGCTTCAACGTGCGGCCGGAGAAATCCGGGGTCACCTTTTACCGCCTGCAAGTCGGCGGCAACGAGGATCTGGACCGTAAACAAACCGAGACCGGCGAGGCCACGCTCGCGAACAACCAGCGGGTCATCGCCGTGGATCGCGGCGGCGGTCCTTTCCGCATCCTTTATGTCAGCGGTCGGCCGAATTGGGAATTCAAGTTTCTCAATCGCGCCCTGCTCGGCGACGACCAGACTGATCTGGTGGGGCTGATTCGCATTGCCAAGCGCGAACCCAAGTTTGTCTTTCGCGGACGCGCCGGCGAATCGAGCAATCCGCTTTTTCGCGGATTCGGCAACCAGGAGGCGGAAGAGGTTCAGCGCTACGATCAGCCCGTTTTAATTCGTCTCAACACCAAGGACGCCGAGGAACTGCGGGCCGGCTTCCCGCGAACCGTCGAGGAACTCTATGAATACTCCGGCGTCATCATCGATGACCTTGAGGCAAGTTTCTTTACCGCCGATCAAAAGGCATTGCTGCAGCGGTTTGTCTCCGAGCGCGGCGGCGGATTCCTGATGCTGGGCGGTATCGATACCTTTCGCGAAGGCAAATACGACCGCACGCCGATTGGCAATTTGCTGCCGGTGTATCTGACGCGGGGCTCGGAACCGAATCCAAACACGGTGTTGAAATTCGATCTGACGCGCGAAGGAATGCTGCAAACCTGGAGCCGGCTGCGCGGCACGGAAGGCGCCGAGAAGACCCGACTCAGCGGGATGCCGCCGTTTGAAATTCTCAACCCGCTGTCCGAAGTGAAACCCGGTGCCAGCGTCGTGGCGACCGTGGCGGATGAGCACGGTGTCAAATATCCCGCGCTGATCGTGCAACGATTCGGACTGGGCCGGTCCGCAGCGCTCACGTTGGGCGATTTCTGGCGCTGGGGCATGCGTGACCCGGAGATGCACGAGGATTTTGATAAATCCTGGCGCCAACTGACCCGCTGGCTGGTGGCCGACGTGCCGCAGCGAATCGGACTGCAGGCGATTCCGAAACCCGGCGATCCCAACCAGGCGGTGGATTTACAGATTCGGGTGCGGGACTTGAAGTATTTGCCCATGGACAATGCCACCGTTGACCTCGAAGTCTCCGCCGTGAACGCGGAAGGGAAAATGGAGAAGCCCATCAAGCTGCAGGTCGAACCTTCGAACGATGAATCCGGACTTTACACGGCCACCTATGTGCCGCGGGGCACGGGCGGTTACTTCGCCAGCACCTCGGTCACCAACGCCACCGGAGCAATGGCCGGCAAAGCGGAAGTTGGCTGGACAACCGATCTCGCGGCCGAGGAATTCAAGTCGCTCAAACCCAACGTTTCATTTCTGGAAACACTGGCGCAACAGACCGGCGGCGAAATCGTCTCAGCCAGCCGACTGGATGCGTTCGTCGCGGCACTCCCGAGCAAGAAAGCGCCAGTGACGGAGACGTGGACCAAACCCCTCTGGCATACCCCGCTCGTATTCCTGTTCGCGCTTTCATGCTTCGTCATGGAATGGGGCCTGCGCCGATGGAGGGGATTGCCGTGAAGACAGTAGCAAACAGTAGCAGTGGACGTGAGTCCGCTCTGAATTCATCGCCCCTCGTAGCGCAGGCGTCCCGCCTGCATTGCGTCTCCAACTGCAAACCAGCGCGGCTGAAAATCCCGGCGCGCCTTCGGGATTGCGCGAGCTTCGTGCAGGCTGGAAGCCTGCGCTACGAGGGCGCGCTCCCAACGCTGATTGCCTTACTGTCTATCTTTTTAATCAGCTGTTCGACTCCCAAGTATACGGACTTTTTTAGGACCATCGAAGCATCAGCAAAACTGCACGTGTTGCATGCTGATTCTCAAACAATCATTTGCAGCCAAACAGTTCAAACCGGAAAAAAGTCGTCCCATGAACTGATCATGCTCGATACGCGGACTCAGAAAGTTCGTTGGCGTATTCCAATCGCTCATTCTTTGAATACAGCACACTTGATCGAGCGCGATGGAATCCTTCTGTTTGGCGATGGGCTGATGGAAAGGCGTCGGTTGGTCGATGGCCATCTTGAGTGGAAAACAATGCTTGGACGCGAGACACCAAAAGTCACCAACCGTCCGCCGGAAGGGCCTATTGCACCGGAGGAATCTGAAGAAATCGCACCAACCGGTGACGCAAATCAAAATTGGACTGGACCAAATCTTCATCCGGTCTCGCCCGCTATGATAACTGACGACCAGGTATTCGTAAGTCGAAGCGGCATTTACCAATCAGGATGCGTAACGTCCTATAATTTTCATGATTGGTTTTCTATCACCCTAGAATCTGGAAAGATTCTTTGTCGCGGCGCTGGAGTAGTCGCAGGTTCGACAGGTAACAGAATGTACGTCGTGGATCCGTTTGGGCTGTATTTTGTTACCCCTCACTCGTCCGGATCATTGCCACGCGTCAAGTTTAGAGACGGGCATGTAGGTGCTCGCTCAAGACCTTTCTCAAATGTTGCTTCCTCTTGCGAACAAGCTGCAGGCTACTGCGTGTGGGAAGGCGTTGGTTTTGTGGATCGGTTGGATCGTGAACTATTCGTCGTGATGAATGAGGAAGACAGTAGAACAAAGGTTTTAGCGTTTCCCCGTGAAAATGATTCTCGATATTTCGTTGTACCAACCAAGGCGGGACTTGTCATTTTTCGGATCCCCAACGATCAGTTTGCACAGAAAACTCGAGAGCTCATACTGATGGATCTTGAGGGCAAGACACTTTCTCAAACCCCGATCGATACGTCCGAAGGCCGTTTGTCATTCACTGGTCGGACGAGCAACGATGAGCCCGTATTCCAAACCGGCCAAAAGCTGCTTCGCTTCAAATTACCTACCCTTGAAACACAATCCATCACCCTCCTGGAACGAGTGTCGAAACTGCCGAAATCGAGCGAAAAACAAGGCCTCACAGTTCTGCATGACCAGCCAGCCGTGCTCGTTTCAGAAGGAAGTATTTCGTTCGGCAAAATGCCCAAGCGTCCGGTCCAGCATACGCTTGCGCTTAGCCTCGTTTCACTGGATACCGGCAAGACCGAATGGGAGATCGGGTTCCCGGTCACGATTGGAAAGGAGAGCGAATGAAGCTTCAGACGATTTTCACTCGATGGGTTGTCACGGTCATTCTTCCTATTCTGCCATTGTCTGCTCAAGCCAACGGCACCAACGACAATGCCACCCACCTGATTGTGGTCGTCGGCGCGGGCGGCGAGAAGGAATATGGCGAAAACTTTGCAACCTGGGCAATGCGCCTGAAGGATGCCGCCGGGAAAGGCGCCGCCAGGTTGACCCTGATCGGTTTGAATGATTCCAAAGAAAAGGACGACCGCGAAGCCCTGCGCAAAACGCTTGAGACCGATCCCAAAAAATCCGCCGCCGAGATGTGGCTCGTGCTCATCGGGCATGGCACCTTTGATGGAAAATTCGCCCGCTTCAACATGCGCGGGCCGGATATCACCGCGCAGGAACTGGATGAATGGCTCAACCCGTTCCAACGACCAGTCGCGGTGATCAATTGTGCGTCAGCGAGTGGCGCGTTTTTCAAACAATTGTCCCGGCCGGGCCGAATCACGATTACCGCGACCAAGAGTGGCATTGAACATAATTACGCCCGCTTCGGCGATTTTTTCACGGCGCGATTGGGCACGCTGGAGGCCGACCTCGACAAAGACGGCCAGGTTTCATTGCTGGAGGCATTTATCGTCGCCTCCAAGCAGGTGGAGGAGTTTTACCAGGGTGCAAACCGGCTGGCCACCGAGCACGCGTTGCTGGATGACAATGGCGACGGGCTAGGTACTCGATCAGATTGGTTTCGTGGCGTGCGCGCGACCAAAAAAGCGCAGGGCGGCGAGACGGTGGATGGATTCCGGGCGCATCAGTTTCACCTCATCCGCAGCGAATTTGAGCGCAAGTTACCGCCGGAAATCCGCGCCGAGCGAAATCGCGTCGAGTTGGAAGTGAACCACTTGCGCGAAGCCAAATCGAAGTTTGAAGAAGATGTTTATTATGCCGAGATGGAAAAGCTCATGCTGAAACTGGCCCGACTCTACGAGAAGGTTTCCGCTGATAAACCAATCTCGGCCGGGCAATAGTGCCACGTATCCGACGCGATTCCGAAAACGCTGAATACCGCAGTTGGAGGCGGGAAACCACGGATGAACACTCTGGATCAACTCTCAAAGATCCGTCGGAAACCGCGTCAGCTTCTCCACACCATTCGCGGTGACCAGATAATTTTCCTCGATGCGAATGCCTGCGCGCAGTTCCGGCGTGTATAGCCCCGGTTCGGCCGTGAAAACTTCCCCCTCCTGAAACGTGTCATCCCAGCTCGAGTTCAAGTGTGGCGCTTCGTGCGGAAACAACCCGATGCCATGGCCGAGATGATGAAAGAACGCATCGTTCGCGTACTCGTCGAGCATCGCCTTCGCCTCGTTGAACAGCGCCTTGCAGGAATAGCCCGGTCGCACGCTTTGCTCCACGTGCGCCAGAACACTCATGACGACTTCGCGCGCCCTGAGTTGCTCGTCCGTCGGTTTGCGATCCACGGAGAAGGTCCGGCAGTTGTCTGCGAAATAGCCGCGATACGCCGGGCCCAGATCGAGGATGTAGAGTTCGCCTGCCTGTGCATCACGATCACGGGGCGGTCCACCGGGTGCATTGCACTGATAATCGTTGCCCGTGCCCGTCAGCGGCTCACCGATGGCGCTGACTGCCGCGGACTGCAATTCGTTGAACACCGTCAACTCGTTGATGCCCGGCTCGATGATTTCACGCGCCCGCGCATACATCGCCTCCGTGCCGCCAATCGCGTGACGAATCATCGCCAACTCATCGGTGTCCTTTCGGCGACGCAGTTCAAGTATGCCGGGTTCGATGTCGGTCGTGTTCGCAATATCCGTCACGCCCACCGCTTCGCAAAGCAACGCGTTCGCCCGTGAACCTTCGATGCCGACACGGCCGGCGGGTTTGAATTCGTTCTTCAATATCGCGGCGATGGCCGGCAGTTGATCCTGCCGAATCGTGCAGAGCCATTGAGTTTCGTAAGGGATGACCTTGCTCGCAGCATGCCGATCCGGTTCCGCGTTCGGTGCAATGAGCAGGCAACCGCCACCGGCTTCCAAACAGACCGCCGCCGTCATCAGGTGATGCGGTCGGAATCCGGTGAGGTATTGGATATTCTCCGGCGCGCTGAAGACGGCACGGTCGAGCTTCTGGTCTGTCAAAATTCGCAAGGTGCGTTTCTGACGTTCGCGGCACAGGTCGAGATCAAGTTGGGGGAGTTTCATTCGGTGGTTCTGTTTTCGAGAACTTGTTGATTGAACAGGACGATTATTCAGATTCGATCGGCCCCAGTGGGTGGGATGCGTTGACGGGGTTCGCCTGCCATGGGCTGACGCGCTGGGAACAATGTGCGCGATCTCCCTCACCCTGGCCCTCTCCCCAAGGAGAGGGAAAAGTAGTGGACGCGGTGAGACATCCGAAAAGGAATGGTTTCAAGAGCCGCTGGCTGTGTGTCCTCCTCTCCTTGGGGAGAGGACTGAGGTGAGGGGGAACGCGTGATGTGCGCCGCAAGTAATCGTAAATCTGCGGTAGGCATACAGCACAAATCTGTCGTTGCTTTGCAAATTACCCACAGGAAAGTTCGAGAAACGTTATCATTCATGCAGCATGCGCTCACTCCAACCCGAGCAATTGAAATCCATTACGGTGAATCAGCGACTCAATCCCGTTCTCATCGAGCCGCGGAAGATTCGTTCCCTCGACCATCTTATTCAAGGCACGCAACCCTTCAATGGAGGCGTTGACGGTCGTGAACGGATAATCCGAGCCGAAGAGCACCTTGTCCCAGACACCGTATTCCTGCACCAGCATGAGACTGTTGTAGAGCTGCCACGGGCGATAATGCAGTGCGCTGATGTCCGAAAACACATTCGGGTGCTTCCGAATCGTGACGACGCATTCGTGCTCATACGGGTGGCTCAGGTGCGCGAGCACGAACTTGATATCCGGATGCTTCAACGCCACCGGCTCAATCAGACGCGGCAATGTGAATTCCAACGGCGCCTGACGAACAAACGTAGTTCCGGTGTGAAGCAGCACCGGCAACTGATGCGCCTCGCAATAACGCCAGAGCGGCTCGAGTCGTTCCTCATTGACGCCGAACCCTGCATACATCGGCAACAACTTGACGCCGCGCAATCCGAGCTCTCCGTGTCCCTGGCGCAATTCATCTTCCCAACCGTCCTGCGTCGGATCGATGGATAAAAATCCAATCAAGTGTTCCGTATCCTTCGCGACGTAATCGGCAACGTATTGATCCTCCACCCACACACCACTGAGCCGCGCCTTGCCACCAAAAACAACCGTCTTCGTGTCTGCCGGAGCGCCCGCACGATAGGCATCGTATGTGACCGTCAAATCGACGGTCGTGCCCGGGCGCGCCGACGAGGCCTGCTTGATGAAGTCTTCGCTAAATGCCGCTGGAAACGGCCAGGTGTGGCTGTGGATGTCGGTGATCATAGAAAGTGTGCCATCGTTAGAATTTCGACCTCGGAGGGGCCATTTGTGAGCTCGAAAGAAAAGGGGAGCGCGTCCGCCCCGGGCGCAGTCTTTGGCTCCCTCGCCAAAGACACGTGGGGTATTCGAACAGCAGCATTGACGGTGATTCCATTGGGCATCCGTCCGTTTGCGCCAGCCGCGAGGGAATTCCGCGAGGGCGCGGAATTCAACGCCCGAGGCGGGCGTGCTCCCCTCCTGACTTCCAGGTGCGAGAATCCGTTCATTGCTTAGTTACATGTCTCCATCAATTGGTCGAACAGAAGGTTCACCCGTCCGCGAGTTGCATCATCGAGTTGAAACGCGCGCGGACCGCGAACGATTTCGTTCTTGAAAATGCCTTGACGGACAAGCAGGTGTTTCTCCACGGTGAGGAATCCATCGAGACTGGTTTGAATCGAAATCAACTCGGCCAGCGGTTTGTGAATCCGCTCCGCCGTCGCGGCATCGCCGTCCTCCAGCGCCTTCCACAACGGAACGATGGCCTTGATCAAATCAGCCCCCGGAATCGTGCCGGCAACCCCGCGTTGATACGAATCCAGCAGGGCGACCCCGCCCGTGCCCTCGAACACACTCGCCCGATTTCCAGTTGCCTCGTGCAATTCCGTCAATCGCGGACCGATGGGCGGCGCTTCCGGTTTGAACATGACCCGCTCGGGCCCATATTCGTTCATCAGTCCGGCTTGAAACTCAATGCTCATGGGCTTGCCGACGTAGCCGCTGGCGTCTTGAACTATGACGGGAATATCCACTGAACGAATGAGTCGCGAGTAGTAGTCGCGCAGTTCGGCTTCGGTTGCGGCAATTGACACGGGTGGAATCGCCATCAATCCGCCCGCTCCGACGGACTGTGCGTGCCACGCATGCCGCTCTGCGGTGTGCGAACTCTCGGCCCCGACGCTAATGATAACAGCACCGCGTCCGTTCGCTGCCTTGCAGACATACTCGGCCAACTGATCGCGTTCATCGCTCGCCAGCCGTAACACTTCCGATACCATCGCCAGGACGATGCCATTCGCGCCCTGCTCGAAGAGCCAGTCAATCTCGCGGGTCAGCGTTTCGAAATCGATGGACTCATCCTCGTGATACGGTGTCTGAAAAACCGGCAGCACGCCGCGGATTGATTTCGTAGTGTCGCTCATGGAAAGTTGACGGTACAAATACGGCAGTCCCGCAAGTCATGGAAGCATGGAATCAAAATCGGATGGTGAATGTTCATTGCTCGAACATGGGTAGCCGTCACGGTTCGCCGCGCGAGGGCACGCGGCCTGCAGTTTGTAGGCGCGGTGCCATCACCGGGCATTCCTCAAGCTGGAGTTCACGCTTCAGCGTGTCGGGTGCGGCGGGAAGCACGCTGAAGCGCGAACTCCAACCGGCGACATCCCGGAATCCGCCAGGTCTTGGAGTGCGTGAGCTGCCGCGCCGCTTTGGATCGCTTCGCCCAACAGCAACGCTCGCGATCGGCCGGGCGACGATTTCTAATCCGAAGCCATCATTTGCATTTGAACAGCATCCAAAGCGGTGTCAAGCCACCGCACTCCAGGACGCTGGCGCGCTTACCCACGCCCTGCGTCCCTCGTGCTTTTCACGCTTCACCCTTGAATGACCGCCCACCCACGCATTCTCATCATCGGTGTTGGATCGATTGGCGAGCGGCATCTGCGCTGCTTTCAATCGACAAATCGCTGCGACCTGGCCTTCTGCGAGACTCTGGCCGAAAGGCGCGAATCCGTCGCCGGCCGTTACGGCGTCGCGGGATACGCCGGCGTTGAAGAGGCGATGAACGCCGAATCCTTCACCGCCGCCGTCATTGCCGCACCCGCTTCTTATCATGTGGATTTGGCCAGGCAACTGGTTGCCGCCGGGCTGCACTTGCTGATTGAGAAACCCGTGAGCACGACACTGGCTGGCGTTGAGGAACTCACTTCGCTCGTAGAAGCGAAACAGGCGCACGTCACTGTCGGATACATGATGCGCGGCCTCCCGTCGTTGAAGGAAATGAAGGCGGCGATCGATTCGGGGCGCTACGGGCGGGCGGTAGAATTGGTCGTGGCAGCCGGACAGAACTTTCCGTTCTATCGCCCGGCGTATCGGGAGATTTATTATGCCAAACGGGAACTGGGTGGCGGGGCTATTCAAGATGGCATCACGCATCACCTGAATGCGAGCGAATGGCTGATCGGCCCGATTACCCGGTTGGTGGCCGACGCGGAACATTGCGTGCTCGAAGGCGTGGAGGTGGAGGACACCGTCCATGTGCTCACGCGTCACGGTAGTGTCCTCGGCTCGTTCAGCTTCAACCAGTATCAGCCGCCGAATGAATTCCGCATTACGGTGAACTGTGAACGCGGCTCCTTTCGCTGGGAAATGCAGGGACAGCGCTGGTATTCGGCGAGCGAACCCGGCGGCGATTGGAAACTCGAAGCTGAACATCAAGTTGATCGCGATGGGTTTTACATCTCTCAGGCGAATCAATTTCTCGATCAACTGGAAGGTAATGCAGCCCCGCTCTGTTCCCTGGCCGACGGAGTGCAGACCTTGAAGGTCAATCTCGCCGCCCTGGAATCCGTGGAAACCGGCAAATGGGTGAAGGTGAAATGAGATTCCGTGGGAACGAATCTTTGTGGAGCGCCGGCCTCCGGTCCGGCATTTTCGAATATTGTAATTCTCGCCATACCAGAGGCCGGCGCTCCAGATCGCGTAAGCGCGGAACCACGAACGATGGCTTCGGCGCGATGGCAAGACTTGTAGCGCGGACATTCCTGTCTGCGGATTCCGAGGCTTTTCAGCCTCGGCGTCCACGGTGCTGGAAAGCACCGGGAACCGGCAGGTTGGAAAACCTGCCCTACGTCGAAAGGCGCCGCGTGAGGATACGCGGCGTACCGGGTGTAGGCCCGGTGCCCTCACCGGGCGAATTCCGTAAATCATGAATACCAGCGAACAAGAACCAACGATCAGTGAACTATTCGATCTCAGCGGAAAAGTAGCCCTCGTCACGGGTGCGTCAGGTTGCCTGGGACGGGCATTTGCCACCGCCCTCGTGGAAGCGGGTGCAACGGTCGTGATCGGTAGCCGAACCAAAGAGCGGGCCGAATCAGCCGCGGCGCAACTCACGGATTCCAAGGGCGGAACCCATTACGGTGTCGCAATCGATTATCTTGATGAAGGCTCGATTCAGTCCGGATTTGAGGAAGCGACCCGTGCCGCCGGCCGGGTGGATATCCTCATCAACAACGGGCACGAGCGCGATGCCCATGACTTGACCAATATTGAGGCACAGGATTTCAACCGCGTGCTGGCCAACTCGACCGGTTACTTCCTGCTCGCGCGCCATCTCCGCGATCATGTCGTCGAACGCAAAGCGGCGGGTAATGTGGTGATGATCGGATCGATGTATGGCGTGGTGGGATCTTATCCCGATGCCTATGAAGGTGTTTCCCCGGCCAGCCCGGTTTCCTACCAGGCGCTCAAGGGCGGGATTGTCCAGATGACACGACACCTCGCCGTGTATTGGGCAAAAGACGGCGTGCGCGTGAACTGTCTCAGTCCCGGACCATTTCCACCCGATAACGCGCCCGCTGAAATGGTGAAGCGACTCATCACCAAATCGCCGATGGGACGCATGGGTAAACCAAGTGAGTTGAAGGGATCACTCGTCTTTCTGGCGAGCGATGCCAGCAGTTATGTAACCGGACAGAACTTGCTCGTCGATGGTGGTTGGACGGCGTGGTGAACAATAGCATGCTGAAGTCATTAGGTAAGCTGTTCAATGTCGTTATCTGCAAATGGCTGCTGAATCTTTGTGTGCTGGGCTTGATGATCTTCGCGGTATCCGACTGGATTACTTATTATCGTGCGCGTGGGTGGATCGAGCATAAGGGGGTGATTTCTGAGTTGTACGCCGTGCGATATCGAAACGCTCAAGAAGAAATTTTCTCCGTCAACCAGTGGAACCCGGGCGATGGCATCGTGCATATTTCTTACGTTTACGATTACTTGGGCGAACTCTATCAAGGAGAAACTTTCAGTTCCGATGGATTGAGGAACGTAGAGCTCAAGATTTCTGATTTGGCAACCGCGTACAATGGGAATGAGGACATTCCTGTTTACGTCGATCCGGACGAGCCTGCCAATTCTATGCTGTTTCGCCATGCCACGTCAGACATGTACTTTGTCACGGCTCTGTGCGTGTTTTGGTTCACCGCTTCAGCCTACGCTGCACTAAAAGAACGCATGCGCAAAAGGTCCAAATTGACGGAATCAGAAGTGACGGACTCGTAGGGTCGACCTGTTATTTTCGTACTTCAGTCCGCAACGGAGCGACCAGTTCCACACTACTTTCGGCGACGTGCGGATCACCGTCACCGATAGTTGTAGCCCGAATCGTGACGGGCATGTTGAACGGGCCCGGACGTTTGCCGAACTTCAGCGAGAACGAAGCCTTCGATTTTCCTGCCGAGAGAGTGACCGGGGTGGCCGATATATCCTTCATGTGGTCGGGGAGGATGAGTTCCAACTGCACGGCGCGGCCCTTGAGCGAGACGTCGCGCTGAACGGTCAGCGGGATTTCAACCTCGCTGTTCGGCGGGGCGAGGCAGGATTCCTGGTCGGCACGGACCGACAGCCGGCCAGTGGTCAGGATGGTGATCATCTGATTGCCTCGATCAAAAGAGGTGTAGCTGACAACGTGCGTGCTGCCGTCGAAGTCCTTCATTTCCCCGATCAGCATGAGCTGAATCCGGCTCGTACGGCCAAGTTCCAGGCTCGCGGGAAAGGACAGCGGGTATTCGATCTCGGACACGTCGGCGGGAATGGTCAGGCGCGGGCCGGTCGCACCCTGAAGGTGCCGACCCTGCCGATCAGCCAGGCACATGATGAGTGGGCCTTCGTATCCGCTGCGTTCGATGCGGTATTGTTTCCGCAGAATCGTTCCGCCCGGGTAATCATTCACGATGCGGTATTGCCCGACGTGCTTGAACGGCACATGCGGCGCGACGGCGACGCGCACTTGTTCCAGCGGCGGCTCGCCATATCCGGGAACAAACGCCGCCGTGCGCGTCACTTTTTCGCCATCGATCTCCGCTGTGCCCGTGATGGTGACGGGCGAGACGGTGATCGGCGCGTTTGTGGCGGCGATGAATTGCAGTTCCACAAACTTCTTTTTGACCGCGAGCGTCGCGTTCTCGATGGTCACACCTTCGGGCAATCCGGTGACGGAAAGCTCGATGTCGCCGTTGAATTTACCGAACGCCAGAGCATCAATCCGCAACCCGGAATCGCGCGCATACCGTTTCTTCGGCGACGGCGGTTCCGGCGGGTTCAGCGGATCGATTCGTGTGGCGGTGAAGGCGTCGGAGACAACCGTGAGTTGGAAGTCGTTCGCGGGCGCGGGTGCGACTGTCACGCGATAGCCAAAATCCGGTCCACCGCGACCGGCAAAGCGGTCCGAGACGTTGAGCCAATAGGCCCCGGCTTTCGGCGCGGTAAAGCGGAGCGATGCATCCGGGTTGCCGCCGGGCTGGTCGTCGCCTTTGGCGACCACTTTACCCTTCTCGTCCGTAACGGTGATGGCCGAATCGAGCGGACTGCCCGATTGCGACGCATGAACTTCCACGGCGATCATCTGCTTTTCTGTCAATTCGAGTTTCCAGCAATCGATGTCACCTGCTTTCTGGATCGCCCCTATCAGCGTGGCCGGAACGGGCGCGACCTTTGCAGATTCAACGGTATCATTCGGCTCCGTTTCACGCACTTCTGGTCCGGACGTCATCGCGATTCCACCGGATACAGCCGGTACGCCGACAATCGGTTCCCGGGAAAGCGTGAGGCGATAAACATAGTTCTGCATTCCATCGTATCGGGCGTCGTTGATGCTGACCTGATAACGACCGTCCGCCGGAGCCTGAAAGGAGAAGACTGGATCCCCGTGTTCCTGGCGCGATGCAACCGATACTGAGCGACCGTGCGGATCGGTCACGGAAACCACCGATTCAAGCGGATACCCGAGCCGCTTCGCCGCAACGCGTCCGTGGAGCGTTTCGCCCTTCCGGAGTTCAATCGTCCAGATATCGACATCTTCGCGCGGAAAAATGCGACCGTTGATGGTGACGGGCAGCTTGACGGTTTGCGGGATCGGGTTGCCGTCAATCTCGTGTTCGACGACCTCCGGCAAATCACCGATGACGAAATGCATGGACGGCGTCGTTCCCTGTGAGGTGGTGCAGTGCCAGCGGCGAATGCCAAGGGGCGCGTCCTTCGCGATGACAATCTTGCCGAGATGGTCCTTGGGATAGTCTTCTTTGCGCTGGGAATTGGGTTGAAAAATCAACGGTCCTTCGAACCAGATGGTGTCCGCGCCCTTGAGTCCGGGCGATACCGTGATGCCGGATCCGGTCATTTTGAATTCGGTCCGGCCGTGGAAATAAAATCCGCCCACACGGACTGCGACATCGGAGCCACGCTGTCCGCCAGCGGGGAAGATGTATGACACGCCGGGTGGTTCGGCGAACATGGTGGTGGCGTGGAAGAGGCAGGCGAAAAGAAGGACGATGGAAGTTATGAGGGATGAGGGATGAGGGATGAAAGGTGCAAGGATGACCGCGCCAGCGTCTTGGAGTGCGCTCGTACTCCAGCGCTTTCCTTGAGGTAATCGATCCAAAATTGCCGTACAATGGCAGCCACCGGCGCTCTCATTCCACGACCGTCTCCAAAAGCGGCGCAGCAGCGCACGCACTCCAAGACCTGGCGGATTGCGAGAGATCCCCTGTTGGAGTTCACGCTTTAGCGTGTTTTCCGAGGCACCCGACACGCTGAAGCGTGAACTCCAACGGAGGAAACGCCCGGTGAGGGCACCGGGCCTACCTGAAATCAGCCGGGTTCCCTCACTCGGCGTTTTTGAAATCATCCGGTTTCGCATGGGGATGGCGGAGCTCCAATGCAGGCAGGATGCCTGCGCTACGGATTCTTCAGACCAGTTCCTTGATGACGCGGCCGTTGTTGGTGAGCATCACGGGGCGGCCTTCGGGGGTGTGCATTTCGCTATGCGGATTGATGCCCAGCAGATGATAAATGGTCGCGCACATGTCCTCGGGCCCGTACGGATTATCGGCTGGGTCTTGCGCCCACTTGTCGCTCGTGCCGACCACGCGTCCGCCATGGATTCCGCCGCCGCCCATCAGCACGGTGAAGCAGCGGCTCCAGTGATCGCGACCGGCGTCCTTGTTGATCTTCGGCGTGCGACCAAACTCGCCCGTCACCACGACGAGCGTTTTCTTGAGCATGCCGCGGTCGCTCAAATCACTAAACAAGGCGGACATCGCGAGGTCGAGCTTGGGCAACAGGTCTTCCTGCAAGGTCTGAAAATTGTAGTAGTGCGTGTCCCAGTTCGCATGCTCGACCGTGACGCAGCGCACGCCGCCTTCGACGAGCCGTCGCGCCATCAGGCAGGATTGCCCGAGCGTATTGCGGCCGTAGGCATCACGCAGCTTCGCGGATTCGGCGTGGATGTTGAATGCCTTCTTCGCCTGCGCGGAGGTCATCAGGTCGGTGGCGCGTTGGGCGAAGACGCCGAGTTGCTGCGCGCCCGAGTTGGCCGCCTGTTCAGCGCTCTTTTGAAATCGATCCACTTTTCCAAGTAGCGCGCGGCGGTCATCCAGTCGCCCGGCATCGACCGACATAGGCGGTTGCATATCCGGCACGGCAAAACCGGGCGATGCCGGATCGGCCTCAATGGTGAACGGCACGGCATTCGGTCCGAGATAGGCGGAGCTGGCACTATTGTGCATTGCGGGCAGGCAGACGTAGGGCGGGATGCTGCCGCGCGGACCAAGTTTGTGCGCGATAACGGAACCGACGGAGGGATGCTGATTGTTCGGCTTGAGCCCGCCATCAAATCCCGCCGTGGGATGATAACCGGTCAGCATGTAATGGTCCGCCGGACCATGGCCGGCGTTGCGGTGCGTGAAGGAACGAACGAGCGAAAACTTGTCCATCACTCCCGCCGTTCGTGACAACTGATCGCAGATTTGAATGCCCGGGACATTCGTGGACATCGGCTTGAAGGGCCCCCGGATTGCCTCCGTCGCGTCCGGCTTCATGTCGAAGGTATCAATCGTGCTGAGGCCGCCTTTCAGGAAAACATAGATGAACGACACATCGCTCCGGGAAGTATCAATGCTACCGCCAGCCTTCGCCATTGCTTCGGTTTCCAGCAGATTCGCCAGCGACAGATTCATTCCGAGCGCACCAAGGCCGCCCACGCGCACGAAATCGCGCCGGGTCAGGCCATCACAATAACGATTATTCTTCGGCATTTTTTTCCGGGTTTAATGGACCTTACGACAGAGTCCTCAGTGGTTAAACACAAATTCGAGCGAATTCATCATCGCCCAGACAAGGTCCTCGGTTGCCTTGCGGCGTTGACCTGAGCGGGTGCCTAGATACTGCACCGCACCGGCCTTTTCCTCGTGGGACGGATAGCGACTGAAACAAGTCAGGTAAAGATCCTCCACCAGATCATTGTCATCATCCATTGCCACTACCGCGCGGGAAATCCGACCACCAGCATGGTTGAGCTTGGCCTGAAGACCCGGCGAGTTCATCAGGTGCAGCGCCTGCGAAATGCTGGCGCCAGATGCCCGCTCACATTCGCAGGGCGTCGCCCGGACCGGCCGGCCGAACAGTTTGAGAAAATAATGCTGGACCTGACTATCCCAGAGTTGGACGGCGCGATAACCGCTCGGAACTCCGCTGAACTTTTCCGGGACATCCGTCACGTCACTGACCGCATCCATCAGGACTTCCGCCGGCAATCGCCGGAAAATCGCCCGGGAGAAGTTTTTTTCATCCATCGCGTTCGTCTGGTTCGGTCTGGAGGAAAGTTGATAAGTCCGCGAACTGGTAATCAAACGTATCAATGCCCGGGCATCGAACTTGTTTTCTTTCAGGTATTCAGCCAGGGCATCGAGCAGTTCAGGATTACTTGGCGGATTGCTCTCGCGAAAATCGTCCACCGGCTCCACCAGACCACGCCCGAGAAAGTACGACCAGAAACGATTGGCCAGATTGCGCGCGAACCAGGGATTGTCCGGCTGCGTCAACCAATCAGCGAGCGCGCGACGGCGGTCGCCATCCGGCGAAGCATCCGGCATCGTCGTTCCCAGCGCATACGCATAGATCGGTTTCTTCGTCCGCGGATGCTTGGCAACGGGATCTCCCTCGGCAGTCAACGACTGCGAATCACCCACAGTCTTGAACTTCACCTGCTGGAAGAACGCACTCATGCCGTGGTAATCCCGTTGCGTCCAGCGATCGTACGGGTGTTGATGGCACTCGGCGCAAGTGATGCGAACGCCGAGGAACACCTGCGACGTCATGGCCGCCATTTCCCCGGGCTTTTTGCCGACCTTGAAAAAGAACCCAGCGGGCTGTTCGTTCATCGGCCCGGCCGCCTGCAAAAGTTGCGCCGCGAATTGATCCAGTGGCGTATTTTCAGCAACTGCCGATTTAATCCAGCGGTAATAGGCGTGCGCATCGCGATGCCCGAGCGCGAGGCGATCGACACGCAACAGGTCGGCCCATTTCAGCGCCCAATAATCGGCAAACTCGGGGCGAAGAAGAAGCGACTCGACGAGTTGTTGGCGCTTGTTTGCAGTTGGACGTTGCAGCGACTCGGGAGAGTCGCGCTCCGAAACACGGTTCGCCCGAACCGCTGTAGTGGGGTTCGCACGATTCGCCGTCGAGTCATCCGGGCGAGTCGATTGCAAACCAGCGGCCGGATGCGGTTGGGATTCGTCCAGAAAACTTCGCACCTCGCTCGCCGTCGGTAGTCGCCCGATAATATCCAGATAGGCCCGTCGCAAATACTCGGCATCACTCGCCAGTTCCGACGGATGCAGGTTCAGTCGCCGCAGGTTGGCGTCCACCAGTTGGTCGATAAAGTTTTGCACCGGGCGCTGGGGAAACTCGCTCGATTCTCCCGGACGAGGAATCAACGCTTGAAAGACCGCCACCTTTCCGCGATAGCGCGCCATCACTGCCGTCTGCCCGATGGACTTTCCAATCGTAACCAGACCGTCCGCATCGACCGTCGCCATGCTGGCATCGTTCGCATGAAATTCCGCCAACCACGTTACGTCCTCAGTGCTGCCATCAGCATAGTGGGCGACTGTTTTGAGCGGCTGCCGCTTTTCAAACGCAAGGACCTCCCGCGCTGGTTCAATGGCCAGACCAGTCAGTTCCTTCCGTCCTTCAATGGAATTGGGCGCGCCGCTTGAAATCCAGTCGCGTAGTCGCTGGTGCGCACGACTGTCGGGCTTGATACGAATGCCACCCTGATGCGGAATGGCTCCCAATATCTTGCGTAACAGCAAACTCTGATCAGGCGCGGCCGGCATCATCCGACGCCCTCGATTTTCCCGGGTCAACGCCGTGAAATCAGCTCCGGGATCATTTCCAAACACGGACAGTTTGAAACCATTCTGACCTTCCGCCTTGCCGTGACAGGCGGACCCATTGCAACCGTAGCGGCTCAGCAGCGGGGCGATGTCGTTGATGAAATCGACGGGAGGTGGAGCGGCGTGAAGAAGGCTGACCTGCGCGGAGATGAGAAGAACGCCGGCGACCGTGCGCCCGGGCCGAACGAGCGAGTGCCGCCAACGTGCCGCGGGCTTCCAGCCTGCACGGGGCGCGCTCCTGCCAATCGAAGTATGCGGGTTATCCCTAAGCTGCCCGGCCTGGCGCAAGCCGGGTGCAGGCGGGACGCCTGCGCTACATGGGGCGACATCAATCTCAAACGCACTGGTAAGAGGTCGAAGATTTGACCACAAGAACTGAAAACTAGCGGGACTACCCACGGATGGCAAAGCCGACCCACGGATTGACAGGCATTTCGGTGAATCCCATCCGTGGGTCGGCTTTGCCATCCGTGGGACATACGAAAAAATGGCGATTGAATTCGGGCGTTCTCTTCCCGTGGCGCTCTCTCCATTGCATGACCCGATTGTGTTGTCGCATACCCGGCGGCTGGCACTTAAGTCAGTCGAGTTTGCAACGTGAAAAAAACTATTCATCTACGCCAGCAGTTCATGGACAATTTTGCCCGGTTGTCCGTCAAGAATCGTCTGCTCCTGACGATTGCGAACAAACGTCAGTTGCTTCGCATCGAGCCCAAACAGATGCAGCAGCGTCGCATGGTAGTCGTAATGATTGACCACGTTCTCGACCGCCTCGTGTCCCCATTCGTCCGTGGCGCCATGGATATGACCGCGCTTGAATCCGCCGCCCGCCACCCACATCGAAAACCCATACGTGTTGTGATCGCGACCGACCTTGTCGATACCGGTGTCATTTTGTATCACCGGCAAACGCCCCATCTCGCCGCCCCAATGCACGACGGTCGTGTCGAGCAAACCCAGCGTCTTCAGATCCCGAACGAGCGCGGCCGTCGGTTGGTCAATCATCTTGCAGGAGCGCGGCAGGCTGGAGCGAATGCTGCCGTGATGATCCCAGAATTGATTCTTCGTGAACACCTGTACGAAGCGGACGCCTCGCTCAACCAACCGCCGCGCAATCAGACAGCGCGTCCCGAAATCCTTCGTCTCCGCCTGGTCAATTCCGTAAAGCTTTTTCGTTGCTTCGCTCTCGCTGGAAATATCCATCGCCTCGGACGCCGCCACCTGCATTCGCGCGGCGAGTTCGAAACTGGCGATGCGCGCTTCCAGATCGAGTTCACCCGGACGCATCTGTGCGTGCTTTCGATTGAGGTCATCGAGAAAGCCGAGAAAGTTTTGCTGTGGTTTGCCGCGCAGTTCCGCCGGCGGATCGAGATTGAGAATGCGCGGCTCGCGAGCGCGAACCACGGTGCCCTGATAGATCGACGGCAACCAGCCGGGCGACCAATTCAGCACCCCTTCAACGGGGAGATTCGCCGGGTCCCGCAAAACCATATAGCACGGGAGGTTTTGGTTTTCCGTGCCGAGCCCATAGGTCAACCAACTCCCCAATGCCGGCCGGCCGCGGGTGATGCGGCCGGTGTTCAGCGCGTGAATGGACTGTCCGTGATTGTTCACGCCAGTGCGCATCGAGCGAATCAAAGTGATGTCATCCGCAATCGTGCCGAAGCCCGGAATCAGGTCGGACAGCTCCATTCCGCTCTGGCCGCGCGGTTGGAAATTCCAGAAGCTCGGCAACACTTTCGGACTTGCCTGGGCGGCGTTGTCGTACTTGATTTTTCCCGGGAACGCCTTGCCGCCATACTTGTCCAGCATCGGCTTCGGGTCGGTCAGATCCATGTGGCTGGGACCGCCTTGCATGAAGATGGAAATCATCGCGCGCGCGCGCGGCTCGTAATGCGTGCCCTTCGGGCGGACATCAAACGCCTGCCGCTCCAGTGACGGCTTGATCGGTTTGGCGAGCAACCCCTCGCGTTGCAACAGCGTCGCGAGCGCGATGCCGCCCAACCCGAGCCCATTGCGGGAAAGGAATTCGCGGCGGGAATGAAAAGTTTTTCCGAAAGGCATCATTGTTGAATTCGCGCTAAAGCGGGAGATAGACGATTCGATTCAGCAGGTCAGTTTGTTCGGCGCAGTCATTCAGCAGCTCAATTTCTTCAATGGCCTGACCAACAGGCACTCGTCTCGGAACAATCACAACGCCGGAGCATTGAACGTCAACGCGAATCCGTTCGCTGGCAAATTCGACGACGGTGTTGACGTCGTGAGTCACCAGCACGCGATGGTTTTTCGCGGCCCATTCCAGCAGCTCAGGGTCGCTCGCACCACTGAGACCCATCGATTGCACAGTCACACCATCAAGGCCTGGAATCCGCCGTTCCAATCCACGGACGATCCGCTGATTGAAATTTTCGTCGAAGAGCAGGGAAATCACGGCGTCACGGCCTCACGGGCGACTCGTCGAGTCTGCAGGAGTTCGCGCAATTCCCGATTTCCGCTCTCAGAGTCAATCCTGTCGCGCAGCACGGAGGCCTTGTTTTCAGCTTCCTTCAAGTAGGCGTTCACTTCGTCCCGATGCTGAAGGTAATATGCAATAATCCCGTAAATCTGACAGGGAATGACGGACGGGAAATCTTCGGCGATCTGATCCGCAGAGGCTCCGTCCAAATACTGTTGAAGGATTACATCAACACCGACACGGGTCCCTTCGACACGCCAGAATCCTTTTTCATCGACGGCAATCGGAACTCGTTGCGTTGGCTCGACAGTCATCATTTTCAAATCCTACAGGATACCGGAAAGACCGGCAAATCAATCGACATACAAAAACTCGTTGGAGCCCAACAACGCCTGACAGAAGTTTGCCAGCGCCGTCAGTTCGGGCTGTTTGTCCTTTCGTTCACGAAACTCCCTGGTCTGCTTTTCGACAAACGCCAGCGAACGCCTGGCTTCGTCGGACGTAATCTCCCGGGCGAAGGTGATCTCCCAGGCAGCGGACAATTGCCTGGGTACGTCATCTTTCGCCATGCCGCGAACACGCTCCGCCATCCGGCCGGCGTGCTGGATGGCAAAGTCGTTGTTCATGAACACCAGCGCCTGCGGGGCCACGGTCGAGATGGAGCGCTGCGTGCAGTTGGGCTCCATGTCCGGCGCGTCAAAGGTGTTGAACATGGACAGGATGCGCGAACGCCGCACCTGCACGTAGATGCTGCGCCGAAATTCCTGTCCCTTCAAATCCTGCGACTTGCCCGGCTTGCGTTCGCCATCGAGGTTTTCCTTCCCGATGATGAACTGGCCTACCTCGTCCTCCATCACCGGAACGGGTTTGCCAAACAATTCCCGGTTCAACGCGCCGCTGACCGCGAGAATGCTGTCCCGGATGGATTCGGCCTCAAGTCGGCGAACGTTCATTCGACCCAAGAGATAATTATCCGGATCAAGCTGATCGAGTTTGTCAGTTCGACGGGAAGCTTGTCGCCACACGGCACTGGTCATGATGAGCTTGTGCAGGCGTTTCATTTTCCAGCCGTTCGCCATGAAATCCCGGGCAAGCCAATCGAGCAATTCAGGATGGGTCGGCCGGTCGCCAAGCTGCCCGAAATCGCCCGGCGAACGAACCAGACCCTGGCCAAAATGATGCATCCAGATTCGGTTTACGATAACCCGCGCCGTGAGAGGATGGGATCCATCGGTCAATCGTTTGGCAAAAGCGGTCCGCCGACCGGTCGTCGGCAGCGCCTTGTCATTCTCTACAATCGGATTCTTTGGCAAAGACACCACCGAAAGCTCACCGGGCGCCACTTTGTCCTTTGGCTGTTCATGGTCACCCCGATGAAAGACATGGGTCGTCGGCAACTTGCCCGGTGATTCGGCGAGCGCGCGGATAAATTGTTCTTCCGGTTTCAAGTCGCGAATTTCCTTCGCCTTTGCAGCCATGGCTTTGAGCACTTTTTCGGACATGGTATCCAAGTAATATTGAATGCCCTCGTCGAGCCGTTTCAATTCGGCAACACCGTCCTTGTTGAACTCGGCGAGGTTCTTTTCCTCAATCTTTTTTTCCGGATTCTGTTTACGCGCCTCGGTCAACAGTTCCTTGAGCCGCGTGTCGCGCTCACGCTTCAAGCGGGCGGATTCGACCCGATACTCGCGATCATACAAATAAAGCGAACCGGCGCTGATATTGCGAACGCTCGGATGCGCCTTCAGGAGTTTTTTCTGTTCTTCGGAGCGTTCTTTTTCCACGGTCTTGTACGCCTTGCCCAGGGCATCGCGGAGGTTTTCGGGGGCGGCTTTCAATTTCCATTGCAAGGTCCGGTCGATGAAAAACTCGATCTTTTTATTTCGCTCGGCATCAACCACCTTCGCCTTTGCCTCGATCTCCGCGGCGACTTTTCGATCCGCATCCGTATAGAGCGAAATCCGACGGCTGTTCGGTGCCAACCAGCTCTTCGGATCGAGCGCTGGTTCAAAGATCGCACGCATCCGATAGTAGTCGCGCTGCGATATCGGATCGTAGCGATGGTTGTGACAGCGCGCGCAATCCACCGTCAGCCCGAGCAATGCGGTGGAAACGATCTGCACCGTCTCGGCCACGACCTGATTGCGGGCAAGGCCATGGTCGATGCCGCCCGAGCCCGTTCCGTCTGGTGCCATACGCAGAAATCCGGTCGCGGTCAGCCGGGCAATTTTCTCAGGCGGGAGATTCTTGTGCGGGAACGGAACCATTTCATCACCGGCGAGTTGCTCGCGGATGAACTGATCGAACGGCATGTCGTCGTTCCAGGCGCGAATGACATAATCGCGATAACGCCAGGCCCAGCCGCGCTCGGTATCGGCCTCGGTGTATCCCTCCGAATCGGCATAGCCGGCAATGTCCAGCCAATGACGCCCCCAGCGTTCACCGTAATGCGGCGAAGCCAGTAACCGCTCGACCAGATCGGAGTGCGATATGTTGAGCGCGGAATCGAGTTCTTCCGGCGTCGGTGGAAGACCGGTCAGGTCGAAATAGGCGCGCCGAATCGCAGTGCGACGATCCGCCTCGGGTGAAAAATCCAGCCCTGCCTTCTGGAGTCGGGCCAGAATGAAGCCGTCGATCGGATTGGACATCTTTCGCGCGCCCTTGACCGCGGGCACAGCCGGTTTTCCAATCGGCCGAAACGACCAGAAGTTCCGCTCCACATCGGTGATGTAATCATCCGGATCCAGATCAACCGGTTCCGGCCGAAGTGTTTTTGCGCCCCCGTCCAGCCAGCGACCGATGAGTTCGACATCCGCCGCCGGGAGACGTTCTTTTTCCGGCGGCATCTTGCCGGCTTTCACGAATTCAAACAGCCGGCTCTCAGACCGCTTCCCCGGTAAAACGACCGCCCCTTTCTTACCGCCCTTGAGAATCAGTCGATGCATGCGAAGGTCGAGCCCCCCTTTGAGTTCACCCCCCTCGCCATGGCATTGAAAACAGTGGGTCTTGAAGATGGGGCGAATGTGTTTGTCGTAATACACCGTCTCCGTCGCAGATACCGACGGCGCGGCTGCAAGGACGGTCGGAAGCAGGCCAATCAAACCCGCCACGAACAGGCCCCCCCCCGCCCTCGGTCGTATTTTCTGCAAATTGGCCATATCAACGTGGTAAACGAATCAAGCCGGCGATTCAATCCCCGGTTCACTGGAACGATAGTCGGACTGTCAGACAACGGCATTTCTTCACCAGTCCGGGTTGGAGCGCCGACTCAGACGGACCGCGCCTGTGGCAACGCCCAGGCGCAGCGCTTCGGCGAGCAATTACAACGGGAAAAAGCCGAAGCAAAGCGGCTCACCCAATGGCATCCACGGCAGTATCTTGTA
>CALBIE010000624.1 GCA_937893495.1 uncultured Verrucomicrobiales bacterium
GGCCGACGAAGCCATGCCGTTGTCGCGCAGGTAGTCAAAGCCGAACTCGGCATTGGTGCCGTAGGCAATGTCACAATTGTACTGCGCCCGGCGAAATTCCGGCGGTTGGTCGTGAACGATGCAGCCGACCGTCAGACCGAGATATCTGTAAACGTGCCCCATCCATTCGCCGTCGCGCTGTGCGAGGTAGTCATTAACCGTCACCACATGCACGCCGCGTCCCGTCAAGGCATTCAGGAACACTGGCAACGTGGCCACCAATGTCTTTCCCTCACCAGTCGCCATTTCCGCGATCGAACCACGGTGCAGTCCAATCCCGCCAATGAGTTGAACATCAAACGGGATCATGTCCCATTTCAGCTCGTGACCACGCACATTGACGCTGCTGCCTACCAGTCGGCGGCAGGCGTTTTTGACGACCGCAAACGCTTCCGGCAGGATCTCATTCAGGCGAGCGGCGAGCGCGTCATTATCTTCGATGGCCGACAATTCAGCCTTCCACGCGGCCGTCTTTTCCAGCAACACGGACTCGCTCTGCGATTGCAATTCGTTCTCCAACTGATTGATTTGATCAACCAGCGGCCGCATGCGCTTGACTTCGCGCTCGTTCTTCGTTCCGAAGACTTTTTTGATAAAGTTCAGCATTTTGCGAAACAGCGGGACAAGCTAAGGGAAGGCTGTGGACCCGTCAAAGGGAAATGCCGGTTTCGCGCTGATACGGGCGCACTCACGCGCGACTCCCGTAGCGCAGGCGTCTCGCCTGTAGAATCGCGCCGATACCCAATCCACGCGTTCGAGTAACCGGAACGGTCATGGTCTGGTGAACGCCCCGTGCAGGCTGGAAGCCCGGCTACGAGCGCCGCGTCGGCTATTTTAGTTCGTCGGACTGAAGATACGCCACAATGTCAGCCAGGGTCTGACCAGTGAGACCGAGCATATCCGCCGAGAACATCAACGAGCGTTTCAATTTCTTGACATACTGCACTTTGCTTCGGGGAATGGTTTGCATCTGTCCAGCCATGGACTTGATAATGATCGGATCACCATTGGCGACGACAATACCGTGAATAATCGTGCCTTCCTTCCCCTTAATCTCACTGGCGTCGAATCCATGCGAAATCTCCGCTGACGGATCAATGATGGATTTCAAAATAACTTCCCGCGTCTGCGTTTTGCCGAACGCGGAAAGGTCCGGACCGAAATCGAAGCCCTGCCCGCCCACGCGGTGGCAAGTGTAGCAAACGACCACTGCCAGTTTACCGCGCCCAGCGTCACCTTTGATTTTGAGCAAATCAGCCATCGGCGGTAACTGTGACTTAATGGCCGGTATTTCCGGTATCACCACGGGTATCAATTGAACTTTGTCCGGGTCGTAGAGCCCCTTCTCTTTCAAGAGTGAAGTGACTCCGAAATCCTTCCATTCGTTGTCCTTACGATTGAACAGCCACCACATCGCATCGGATTTGAAGGGAAACGCGGCGTCCAGCGCCAGGTCCGCCATCGTGAGCGCCGCTTCTTTCGTCGGCACGAAGGCGATGGCCGTCATCATCCGCTTGCGCTCCGCGCCCGTAAGTTTCGACGACAAAGCCCGTGCCTTGAAAGCCGGTACGGCTTTCGGCGCAGCCAGCCGCCACGCGATTCCGGCGAATGCCTCAGTCCACTTGTCGGCTTCGCCACCCAGTTCCTTCGACAGGGCGTTATACATCGCGGCCTCTTTGCCGCTCGCGCCAATACCGATGGCGTTCAGATAATGGCGATCCTTGCCGTCAAACCGACCCGCCACTTTCAGCATCGGCTGCCGGGCGTCCTTGAACGGAACGTCTCGCAGGGAAACCGCAACGTCCCGTCGCACGGCAGCGGATCGGTCATTGGCCATCTTCTTCGCCAGCTTGACGACGTCGTATCCGGAGTGCCGCAGCGCGCGCAAAGCCACCAATCGCCTGGTGTCGTCTCTGCCATTCAACTCTCGCTCGACCGCCGCCTGCCCTCTGGGGCCGAGTTGGGCCAGCAACCAGATTCCCCGCGCGGCAATATAAGGGTTCTTGTCACGGGCCAACCGTTGCACTTCCGGCAGCACCTTCTCACCCTGCGCCTTGAGTTTTGTAAACGCGACGTGCCGAACATTCACCGCCGGACTTTTGATTCCCGCAAGCTGCCCGGCCGTCTTCTCGAAATCGATTTTCAACGGGCGCGATTTGAATCCCTTCGGGGCGATTCGATAAATGGCTCCGTGCGTGCCTTCGTCGAGGTCCGCATGTCCACCCACCCGGGCGTCGAACCAATCCGTCACGTACACCGCACCATCCGGCCCCACACAGACATCCGATGGACGAAAGAGCGTCTTCAGCTCGTGCGTGACGCTATTGTTACCACCCAAAAAATCCGAACCGGCAAATTTGTGGTCCCGGTTCGAGTTCAGAAAATCAAACCGGTCGAGTTTGAAACCCGCGCCGTCTGGTTTGGGTAGATAACCGAAGACCACATTGCGCCCCGCCTCACAACTGAGAATCAACCCACGCCACTTGTCGCCCAAAGCGCCATTCTCGTAGAACGCGAAGCCCGTCGGTGAACCACCGCCATAGACATCGCCGGATGGCATCGTCCCCGGATCCTCCTGTCGCCACTCGGCGATGGGCGTGGTTTGCCCCGATCGCTGATCGGCCTGCCAACTGCGTTGGCCATCTCGCGATGCAAAACCCGCGTTCCCGTATTCCATGACATTCGCCACGCGGCAGGCCGGCGGATCATCGTTGTCATTCTGGAAGACGTCGCCAAAGGAGGTGACGGCTTGTTCGTAACTGTTGCGAAAGTTGTAGCCAACAATATTGACGTGACTGCCGTCGGGATTCATCCGCGCGACAAACCCGCCAATATAAACGTGGCCGTCGTCACTTTTTTTGCCGGCCAGAGCCACGTTATCAAAAAGCTTCTTCCGGTTGGTGCCCATGGGTTTGAAATCATACGGACCGCCCACGCGAAAGGTCTTCCCCGAATTGTCCGTGAACAATGCGCCGCAGTTGCCCACACTGAAGTAAAGCCGGCCATCCGGACCGGCATAGACGGAATGCAGACTGTGATCGTGATTGCGCCCCGCAAACCCGGTCAACAACACCTCGCGCTTGTCCACGCCCTCGTCAAACTTCAGATTCCGATTCACGTCCGTGTAAACCAGCAGATGCGGTGATTGGGACACATAAATCTTGTTGTCGTAAACGGCGACGCCCAGCGGCGCCTCAAGGAATCTTTCCTGCACGAAGGTCCAGCTCTTGTCCGCCTTGCCATCGCGATCCGTGTCTTCAATCACTACGATACGGTCTCCGGCCGGATCTCTAAATTCGTGCCGACGATAATTGACGCCTTCCGCCACCCAGATCCTACCGTCCTTATCGATATCCAGATTGGTCGGATTCCTCAGTTGTGGCGACTTCGCCCAAAGGGTTACCTCGAGGCCACCGGGTGCCGCGAACATTTCAGCGGGAACGACCGACGGCGCGGCCTTTTCGGCGGCCTCCATCGGGGTTGAACAGAGCGAAAAGCCAGCGACAACAGTGGCCACGGCGCGAATGGTTTGAACTTTCATTATCATAAGCGTGATTCCGACCGGCGAGATTGCCGGGAAATTCCCGTTTGGCAAGACTCGTGTCGGATGTTTCCAGCCGCTGGTTGCGATTTAAGCAGGTGACCAAATCGATTTTCGAAATCACCTTTGATTGACGGAAGCCGGGGTGTTGCCCACTATTTCCGCTTTGAACCATGATCTGGAAAGAGAGAAACGCTGGGGAGCATTCGGACACTGACAAGTTTTCAAAGGCCGGTGCCGAAGCGGAGGAGAAACTTTCGTTCTACCTGCGCCGTGCCTTCGGGAAATCCGAGAACATTCACGTGTTGAATGATCTTCGATTGATCGACGATTCGGGGGACGTTGCTCAACTGGATCATCTTGTTCTGCACCGTCACGGCTTCGTGATTGTTGAGTCGAAAAGCGTGTCTACAACCATTCAGGTCAACAAAAACGGCGAATGGACGCGAAGCTGGAATGGTCGTCAAACCGGTATGCAATCACCGGTTCAACAGGCAAAACTGCAGATCGAGTTATTGCGCGAATTGCTGGATGAACACCGTGCCGAGCTGCTCCCTAAGGCACTGGGTCTTCTTCAGTATCGGTTCGGCCACTGCCCGTTTGAGATCATTGTTGCGATCTCAGACCATGGAACCATCAAGCGCGGTTGCAAGGTCGATGAACTCGTAAAGGCGGATCAGGTTATCGACTTCGTTCAGGTGATTGAGAAAAGGCATCACAAGGCCGCGTCACTCCTGTCGCTCAAACCGTTCAGCACGGATGGGATTTACACCTTCAAGCGAAACGTTCAAGAGGCTATCTGCAATTTCCTGTTGGCACGGCACCAACCGCTTAGAGGACGGTCAATGCAGCCTGAATGTCCGGCGGCTCAAGCAGATGTTATTCGTGAAGAACCCGCACCGTATGGACAACGGCCTGCTCCCCAGACTGAACCGGTTGAAGATCAAGCGAATCCCGGTCTCGGCCAGTGCGAAAACTGCGGTGCGCAGTGCATGATCAAGTGGGGGCGGTATGGTTACTATTGGAAATGCATCGAGTGCGATACCAACATGGCGATCAAGGAGTTTTGTCTCTCGTGCGGAAAGAAGATGAAACTCCGCAAGGACGGAAAGCACTATTTCAAACGATGCGAACCGTGTGGGTCGGAAGAGATGTATTGCCTGATTGAATTGGTGGATGATGACGGAAGCGACGGAGGATCTTGATTCTTATCACCTTCATACGTCGCCGTCGGGAAAGGTCAGGTAACTTTTCGAATTTAGACACCTACGACCCTGCGTCCGGACGGATTTCTTCTCGGATCAGCAACAGAAAACGAAACAGCTCGCCAATCCGACAAATGGTTCAACACTTTTCACGCTTGCACACTAAACACCCGATCATCATTCGCCACGGGCTGCAATCTCCCGGATCGCTTGCCGACAATACCATTTGACTGAGTCGCTCATGGCCGGTCGCAATTCGTCCAACTCCTCCATGCTCACCCAACGAATGTCGTGATGCTCGCTATCGGCCAACGTAACCTGCCCGGCCATTGGGCGAGCCCAGTAAATCATCCCGATGTGCTCATGCGAATCGTTGATGCGGTGGATGTCCAGAAATCGTGGTGCAATCAACGCCCGACAACCTTCCTCGGTGGTCGGCGGACGTTCACCCATCAATTCCACGTCCAATCCGCTCTCCTCTTTCGCCTCCCGCAATGCCGCCTGTTCGGGGTCTTCGTCCAGTTCGATATGGCCACCCAGCGGCAGCCATTTATCCAATTGCCGGTGATGTATCAGCAAGACCTGGTCGCCCTGGACAACGAATATCGCGACGGTGAAATCTATCTTTTCGTGAAGGTGCGGCATTTCCTGTTTCGTCAATCAGCTCCCGTCGTGTCGAATCCGGTCACCAGCGTGTCGTAATCGCCATTGAGCTTAATCAACACTTTGAGTCCGCCAGATTTACGGTTGCGACATTTTACCGCGCCACCGCAGGCCTCAATGCAGGTTTTCACAATCACCAGCCCCAACCCCACCCCACCCGTCTTTGATGTGCGCGACAAGTCCGGTCGGTAAAATGGATCAAAGACCCGCTCGAGGTCTTTCTCATCAATCCCGGCACCGCTGTCCCAGACGGACACGATCACGTGATCGTCTTTCTTGACGGCCTTCACTCCAATCGGCCCGGACTTGCCGGCGTAACGGACGGCGTTGCGCAAGAGATTGCCAATCGCCCGAGCCATCAGTTCGCGATTCACGGACACGGTGAGATCGTCTTCGATTTCGACTTTAATCTTCACTTTTCCGTGTGCTTCACGGGCAACGCATTTTTCGACCACCGGCTTAAGCCGGATCGATTCAAAGCGTATTTCTTCGGGTCGTAGCGAGGCTTTGGAGAAACTCAACAGTTCATTCACCAGATCCGACATGTGGGTGACCTCCTCGCGAATATCATTCAGATAGGGAATATGCTTTTCATTAACCCGGTCATCAAGCACTCCCACCGCCATCTGCATTCGCGCCAACGGCGAGCAAAGTTCATGGGCGGTGTCGCCAAGAAATCGTTTTTGACCGGACATGAATCCAGTCAATTGCTTGGCGACCTTGTTGATGGCTTCGCCGAGCTGGCCCAGTTCATCCGCGCGAGTATCCTTCACCTCCAAATCGAACTGTCCGCTGGCAATACTCTCCGTCGCCTCGGTCAACTGCTCGACAGATCTCGTCAAGCCCCTGGCAAATGGAATCCAAATCGCCAGCGTGACCAGGATTATGATCAACCCGGTCTTCCATCGCGAACTGCGGGCCCCCTTCACGCCGCTTAGTCCGAGGTCATCAAAAGCAGCGAGCAGAAATAATGAGGCCGGCTGATGAAAATCGTTTCTCACGGAGGGAAGCCACATTCCGAACCAGTGTCCCGGCGAGCCGGGAGTCGAACGAAAGAACATGGGTTCCGGCAAAATCATTTCCCGATCTGTAGTTATCGGAGCGCCGTCGCTGCTTCCAATTTTATCGAAACGCTCGGTTGCGGGTGTAGCTCCCGCACCAACTCCTGCCCAATCGCGAAGCCTGGCGGACACCACATCAGGTAAATCAACAGCCTTGCCGGCAACGCGTTTGCCCTGCGTATCGAACAAAAGAAACTGCATGGCAAAGTCCCGATTGAATCCTCCAAGAGTTCGGCTCCATTCACCCGTGGGCGTTCGATTCAGTTCATCTCGAATCCGGAAGCAAATCGATTTCAGCCGATCCCCAATTTCGTCGATGGGCGCGCTTTCTGATTTCGGGGCCGAATCCCGGTCGGGAAACGCCATGAAACCAAGGGCAATCATTCCGAAGTTGAACAGCAACAACAACGGGATCTTGACGAGAAGTGGAAAGCGGACGCGCATGGTCAACCAACGTCGTCGGTCGGGTTGATAAACATGTACCCAGCAGCCCGAACCGTCCGGATATAGCGCGGGTTCTTCGGATCATCATCGAGCTTTTTGCGCAGCGAGGAAATGTGCACATCGATCGAGCGGTCAAACACATCGTAATTCCGGTCGCGAATCTCCTCAAGCAATCGCTCGCGAGTGCGCACGCGACCTCGGGCCCGGGCCAGCGACAGAAGCAGATCGAACTCGACGGGAGTCAGTTCAAGTGGCTTCCCGATCAACTCGGCGGTTCGCGAACTCACGTTGATGCTCAATCCGCCGACCATGACCATCTTGATCTGCGACTGCAATTCTTCACCGCCGCTTTGGCCGGAACGTCGAACCACGGCCCGCAGTCGCGCGAGCAGTTCCCGGGTCGAAAATGTTTTCGGAAGGTAGTCATCTGCCCCGAGTTCCAGGCCGACAATACGATCGGCTTCATCTCCCAATGCGGTCAGCATGAGGACGGGAACCTGCGAGGTTTTGCGAATCTCTTTCAGCACTTCAAAGCCGTCCATGCCCGGCAGCATCACGTCCAGTATTACCGCGCTCCAGGTGTCACTGGTTGCGCGGCGAACCCCGTCCTGGCCGGTATGCACGGTCTCGACCTCATAGCCGTGCGGTTGCAGGTAGTCCCGGATCAGGCGACAGAGCTTTTCATCGTCGTCAACGACCAATAGCCGGATTTTTTGCGAACCTGTGTTCATTCCTGAAACCGCCCCAGGCGGTTTCAGGCGCTCGGGTCACAGGCGAGTCTGTTCGAAAGTCCCACGTATTACAAATGCTTAACAATATCCCGTTCCGGGTAACATCGTTCCTTTACATGGAAGCTTTTATCTCTGTGTCAGCACAAACTCATAATTGATGAAGGTAACGGATGCAAAATGGCTCATGATCGCGGCAGTGACGGCGTTTCCAGTGTCGGCAATCTGCTACACTTTTCAGCTCAAAAAACGTCAGCACCACGGAACCAGCAGACCCGCGCAGGTCCCTTTTGATCATCCAATTGTTCACGAATAGTATCGCCTCGGATTCAACTCAGTTCAACGCCACACCGGCAATTGCGGGCAAGCAAATATTTCTCCGCTCGGACAAGGCCATTTATTGCTTCGAAAATGACACACCGCTCTCCGGACCCGATATTCGCAGCCAAAACAATATTCGATTGAGGCACTTGGTAAGCTGGATATCGACGGAGACGGAGCCCTCAGCAGCGATGAACCGGGATTACGTCAGCGAGCGCCAATCAGGGGTGAATCTGCGCTTCCAGACGCACCATCACGCGACGGGAGACGGCTCGAATGGGAGAATGGTCGTTCCGAAAAGCGGGATAATGCCACCCGGTACAAACAATAAAGAGATCAATTGACCACGCTCCTGTTCGGCAACACCAGGTTCCGTACACAATAATTCTTATTCAACCAATTTGAAGCGGATTACTGGAATCAGTCCCCATTTAATTCAAAATCGTAGATCGTCACGACTTCCGGCATCGCGCTGCCGAAGAGCCCGCCAGCGACTGGCGACGATAGAATCCTCAAATATACGTTGATATTTTGTCTTGCACCGTTGAATGAATGATTTTACTAAACCGTCAGCCAATTTGATGATTTTGGTAAAGATCGATTACTATATGCAGAAAACCAAACCGGAGAGGACCTCTTGAGCAGGCCGTTCTCCTCCAGAAATCGCGGTCGCAATTTTGGCGGCCCCTTCATTCGGACTAACCAACGAATCCGTGCGCGTGAGGTACGCGTTATTGGCCCGGACGGGCAACAATTAGGAGTATTACCCACCGCTGAAGCCATGGTAATGGCACGTAAAATCGGTGCCGATCTCGTTGAAGTCGCTGCCAATGCGAAGCCGCCGGTATGCCGGATCGTCGATTTTGGCAAGTTTCGCTATGAAATGGCCAAGAAGGAAAAGGAAAACAAGAAGCATCAGCACGCGAACAAGGTGAAGGAGGTTCAATTGAGCCCGAATATCGACCCGCATGATTTTCATGTAAAACTGGTTCATGCCATTGAGTTCCTCTGCGAGGAAATGAAGGTAAAGATTTCGCTCCGGTTTAAGGGACGTGAAATGGCGCATAAGGAAATTGGCTTCGAGAAGGTTTCGAATTTCCTCAAGGAGCTTGAAAAATTTGGTCTGGCGGACTCGACTCCCCGATTGGCTGGCCGAGCTATCAATGTGATCGTCAGTCCTCTCCCTCGCACCAAGCGCGCCGCTAATCCTCACGTACGCCATGAAGATGCGGCGGACGCAGTAACATCGGACGTTCCCGCCAAGCATGGCGCGAACGCCTCACCTGAAGCTGATGGCGATGAGGACGAGATGGCCGAATCGTTTGCCGGCAGTCCATCTCCTAAACTGAATGGTTCCGGCCAACGCTGAACGGCGAATAAGGCAAGCGGAATTACCCAATGACTCCGCGACGGGCCAGCATTTCGTCCATGGCCTTTTCCATCAACAACTCGGCGAGCGGTTGGGTGATTTCATCCAATCGCTCATGGGCACTTTTCAATGCCTCGGGTGAACCGATCGAGCCTTCGCTCGCAAGAATCCCTTCCACATCACGAACAGCAGCTGCGACTGATTCCCGATAACCCGGCTCAAGCTCATCTCGGCAACTTTCCAAGCCGACGCGCGCGGCATCGAGAGTCTCGACCGCCTTCAAACTCGCTTCGATCCAACGTCGGGCACGCAGGTCATCAAACGCATGCTCGACTGATTCCTCTACCATTTTCTGCACGTCGGAATCGTCAACATCAACCGCAGATTTCATTTCCACGATAGTTTCGTGCCCCGTTTTGATATCCCGTGCCAGAACATGCAGAATGCCATCGGCATCGATCTCGAATTGCACACCCACCCTCGGAACGCCGCGCGACGCTTTCTCAAAACCAATCGGAAATCGACCGAGACTCCAATTGTCTTTCGCTCTGTCGCGTTCACCCTGCAATACATGGATAAGCATTTCGCGCTGATGATCCACGGCAGTTGTAAAGACTTCGCCGGCTTTCAGCGGAATAGTGGAATTTCGTGGGATAATTACGTTCATCAATCCGCCAAAAGTCTCGATGCCCAACGATAAAGGCGTGATATCCAGCAACAGGACGTTTCGAAATCCGCCCGAGAGTATTTCACCCTGGATGGCGGCACCCAGCGCCACTGCTTCATCCGGATTCTGCGATGTATTAAGAACCGGACCATCGGTTTCGTGAAACTCAGTTCCGATCCGAAGACTCCCCCTGCTCTCGTCAAAGTCCGCACAACCGAACCATTCGCCCACCAACCGCCGTACCAGAGGCATACGAGTTTGGCCACCCACGAGAATCACCTGATCAAGTTCATGGGCAGCAATTCCCGCATCCGCGAGTGACCGAATACAGTGTTCGCGGGTACGCATCAAAACCGGCCGTGAGAGTTCGTCGAGTTGGTCCCGGTTTAGCTTGCACTCGAAACTATAGTTCGGCTTCAGGAATGGAATTGCCACTGTGTATTCCAATTCCGAACTCAATCGAATTTTGGCATCCACTGCGGCGGCCCTGATTCTCGCAATAATTGCAGGATTACGAACTTCCGCTGAGCCCAATGCCTCCCCCGTTTGAGCAAACAGGAACTCCATCAATCGCCCGTCAATGTCGTCGCCGCCGAGCGCCGTGTTGCCATTCGTCGCCAGCACGCGAAAAACACCTTCATTCAATTCGAGAATCGACAAATCAAAAGTACCGCCACCGAGGTCGTACACGGCAATTTTTGATCTCTCCTTCAACCGATCGAGCCCGTACGCCAGGGCGGCCGCAGTCGGTTCATTTATGATACGTTCGACTGTCAATCCGGCGAGTTCGCCAGCCCGGCGAGTGGCATTTCGCTGGGCGTCATTAAAATAGGCAGGGACAGTGATTACGGCGCGCGAAATCACCTCTCCGGCATCGGTTTCGGCGACTTCCTTCAATTGCTTCAAAATCTCGGCCGACACGTTCTCAGGACTCGACTCACGGTCTGCCAAAGTGAAAACAATACCACCATCGTCACCTCCGATGACTGAAAACGGCATCTGCTTTTCCTGTTCAACAACTTCGCCAAAACGTCTTCCGATGAATCGTTTCACGGAAAAAAATGTTCTTTCCGGAGCTGTTATTCGCATTCGCTCCGCGGCAATTCCGACAATTGGGTTGCCAACACCGACCGGGTAGTGAACTACGGAAGGCGTTAATCGCCGCCCTTCGCCATCAGCAACCACGTAGGGAATTCCTGAATCCACCGTGGCTACCAGGGAATTGGTCGTACCGAGATCAATACCGATGATTTTACTCACGCGCCAAGGGTGACATGAGCCGCGAATTTGTCTAATCCCAATGGGCCCGGGCAGGCGGCCATAGCGCATTCTGACGAAGCCCTTCCGTGGGAGCGCGGACTTCAGTCCGCAGAAGCTTTGCCGGGCAGAAATCTTCCGAATATCGATGACGATGGTTGCAAGCGGACGTTTCTGCGGAGTAAACGCCGCGCTCCGGAGTTTCGCCCGAATACGCCCAGACGGCTGGTGGACACGTTCGTGATAATTCCCCATGATGATCCCGTGAAGTGTATCGTGACCGCCGGCCCCACTTACGAACCCCTTGATCAGGTACGTCGTTTGACGAATTTCTCAACCGGGTCATTGGGCGTTCAACTGGCGGCATTTCTAAATCAGGCCAAATGGCCCATTCTCGAATCCGGCGACTCCCCGATAACATTGCTGCTGGGAGAGCAGGCGACCTTTCGGGACAAGGAAGTGCTGATCGATAACCTGATTGAATTCTCCACGACCCGCGACTTATCAGACAAACTTGAAGCTCTTGCTTCCTCTGAAGTTGCGGCAGTGTTTCATGCTGCCGCGGTAAGTGACTTTTCGATTGGAAATGTCTGGCAGGAGGAGGACACCGGGACTCGACGTAAAATCGAAGCCGGAAAGATCTCCTCACGCTCCGCCAATTTGCTGGCCGAATTGGTGCCGACGCCCAAAATTATCGCTCACCTGCGCGATTGGTTTCCCAATGCTCGCCTGATTGGTTGGAAATATGAAACCGACGGTAATCGATCGGACGTGTTGGCCCTGTCAAACCAGCAAATCAAGGACAATGCAACGGATTATTGCGTGGCCAACGGTCCGGCCTATGGCGAAGGCTTTGGAATCGTTGACGGCGATGGAGTCTGTCAGCACATCGCGACGCGTGATGAATTGTTTCAGAAACTCCAATCGTTCGTCGCACCCGTCGCCTAACGACTGGCCCGCCCGAAGTTAAGAGAATCACGCAATCTTTTGTTGTCTGCCCGAATTCGGGAGACCAGAGTCCGGCAGACGGCCTGCATGAAAGGCGTCGCCAATTCCGGAGCCTCCGACGTAAGACGCGTAAAATTGTCCACCGAGACTTTCAGCAGTGTGGAATTC
>CALBIE010000625.1 GCA_937893495.1 uncultured Verrucomicrobiales bacterium
CCGTAATACGATTGCACCGCGGGGTGGCTACGGGAAAAGGGATTTGGATCCGACACCCGACGCGATACACTGAAATGAAACCGGACATGAAACGAATCACCTTGCTCCTGTTCCTGTTGATCCTCTCGCCAATCGCTGCACCCAACGCGGCCGACGATCTGCCGGAGCCGCCGACAAGCTGGAAATACCCGCCCGAAATGCCGGGCGCGCGCGTGGAGGTTTATCGGCAGGTCGGCGACGTGAAACTAAACGCGTGGATCTTCGAACCCAAAGGACACACTGCCAAAGCCCGGCGACCAGCCGCCGTGTTTTTCTTTGGCGGCGGATGGAGAGGCGGATCGCCTGGACAGTTTCTGCCGCAGTGTCTGCATCTGGCGGAGCGCGGCATGGTGGCCCTCTCGGTGGATTACCGGGTGAAAGGACGGCACGGCGTCTCCGCTCTGGAATGCACGCGCGATGCCAAGGCCGCCATCCGCTGGGTGCGGGCTAACGCGGCGCGACTCGGGGTCGATCCGGAACGCATCGCAGCCGGGGGTGGTTCAGCGGGCGGGCATCTTGCCGCCGCCGTCGCTCTGGTGCCGGGATTCGAGGACGGCAACCATTTGAAAATCAGTTCCTCCCCGAACGCACTCCTCCTGTTCAATCCCGCCGTGACGCTTGCACCCGTGGCAGCCCATCCGGGCTTGTTGTCGGCCGAAAAGTTCGCCGACATCCGCGCGCGTGCCGATGGCCGACCGGAGGAGATTTCGCCGGATCGATTCGTGCGCGCCGGATTGCCGCCCTGCATCATTTTCCATGGCATGAACGACGAGGCCGTGCCGTTCCCGACGGTGCGGTTGTTTGCGAAAGCCATGACCGCCGTCGGCAATCGCTGTGAGTTGAAGGCCTACGAGGGACAACCGCACGGCTTCTTCAATCCCGGTCGCGGCAAGGGTGAACCGCGAGCGGAGGCGACGCGCTATTACTACAAAACCCTCCGCGAACTGGATGCATTCCTCGTTTCGCTCAGCTATTTGAAGCCGGTGAAGTGAAATTGGAACAACATCCAGATTGCGCCGACCGGTGTTCAGTCTCGATACTCGGGCATACATGAAAACCACCTGCGTTCTCGCCGTACTTCTCGGTCTCACGTTTGCTTCGTCCGCCTTCGCTCAGAACTCGAAGCCGCTGCTGCACGAGCACGAACTGCCGCTCATCGTGGCGCCGAGCTTCAAGGAGCCGCTCGATGCCAGCTTCAGCATTGCCAAGGGCAAATGGACGCCGCGGGACGGGGTGCTGACCGTCCTTGATCTTCCGGAGCAAAAGCATATTCCGGTGCTGCATCACAAGGTTGGACTGGCGGCCGCCGTCATCGAGGTGGAGTTTTTGTTGGATGGCCCCGGTACCTTCCTGGTGGGATGTGACGCCAAAAAACATGTCGGGCGCGTCGTGGTTAACGCGGCTGGTCTGAGCATCGCGGAAGATTCCGTGAAGCCTTCGCACACCCTTGCCAGATTGCGGCTTCCAGTGAAACCAGGAGTGTGGCATCGCCTCCGAGTGGAATGGCAGGGTGACCACATGGCGGCGCGTCTCGATGGCAGGGAACTGCGCGCCCAGCATGCCTACTTTGCCACGCCCAAGTCCCGCAGTTGGCTGGCCGCAGGCAAATCGGTCAAAGTTCGCAATCTCAAGATCAGCGGCGAAAAGACTGCTGCGCCGATACCCTGAACATCTCCAGGTAAAGACGGGCTATCTTGCCTGGGAGCAGGGAGACAAAGGAATCGAGACACGGGAAATTTTTTTTGCATTTGATTCCGTTGTCTCCATTCCCTTGATTCTTTTCCATGGGTTCACCGGCGGCGGCTCTTCTTATTCGGTTGCGAGCAGGTTCTACAGAACCGTTTTCCGGCATCGTGCTCGCGACTGGGTGTGGCCGTTTCCCGCGTCCGAAGCGGAAGTGAACAGCTATCTGGATTCCGTTCGCCGGGAATTCTCCCCGCCAGCTTTTTCGTTCCCAATGCCCGGCCCCGTCAGCTCCGGCGAATAATCCTCGGTGGCCGGGCCCGGCAAGCGTACGCCCCCGTGCTACTCGCGCCCGTGAAATGTTTCCTCTTTCGGGATCGTGATGAAGGGCCAACTGGCGGGAAAGAACCGGACGATCTTCGTCGGTCGATAGCCTTCGAGCAGCATGCCGCACTCCACCTGAATCTGCACACCGCTGCAACCGGGCCCGACGGGCACTTTGCCAATCTTCAGGATGTTCCCGCCCTTGCGATCGTTGGTCGGATCGTAAGTCATGAGGCTTCCGCGCGCGACGGCGATGGTTCCCTTTGGTGCGAGGTCGTTCTTCGCGCCACCTGAAGTCGGCCACCCGAGCGGTTCGGGATTGATGTTGGTCAACTCGTTGAACAGCGCCAGATCGAGTCCATCGAAAAACGTCATCGTGACAATCTTTTTCTTGTCATCGACGGCATCGACCCACGCCGGCAGTCCGCGCTCTCGAATGTGAAGCCGATGGCGTTCCATCTGGTGCGCCGTGGCCAGCTTGTGGCTGGTTTCGTCGATCCAAATCTGCTGAACCCTCCCCGGACCGTAGAGACCAACCCAGGTCAGGTTGAAATTCACCAACTGGCCTTTTGCCAATGATTCAAGAGTTCCGAAACCGTTTCCGAGCAGAACCCGGGTGCTGGAGAGGAGATCAAATACATTTGATTTACCGGCAGGCTTCCCCTGCCGTTGAAGCGTGGCGGTCAGTTTCTTCTTTTCCAGGTCGATGCCGTCAATTTTCCAAAGCTGCTTCCGTCTCGCCCGGTAACTGAAGTCGTCCTCCACGCGAATGCAACGGCGAAACGCCACCTCCGGCGAAACGCGATCGTGAAAGACCGCGAGCGGCGGCCGTTCATCCTTTTCATCCTTCAGATAGCACCAGGTGTGCAGATGCGTGCCGAGCGGAATGTCGCACAACGCGGCCGGGGCGCCGTTGTAGTGGATCGAGCCGTAGGGCAGCATGTCCAGCGGCAGCGGCAGGTCCCAGACACCGCGCTGCTGGGAATCATTGCGGTCCACACGGATGACGAGCTGGCGCTCCGGATGGTCAACGCGGATGAGCTCCCCGGCGATGTAATGGGCCGAACCTTCCGGCGGAAACTGGCCGGCGACCGGCTTGAACCAAGGCAACTTTTTGTCCGTGCTCTCATCAGTTCGGAACGCGGGTTGCGCAGCCCCAAGGGGACGGAGACCGACACCAAGGGCAAAAATGCAAAGCAGGCGGAACATGATTCGCATTGATCAAGCCACAACTTCGGAAATTGCTCCGAGGCTGTCCTGGAACTGCTCCGTTTCCACTCCGGAACGGTGCAGCATCGTCAGTAGGAGGTTGCTCAAGCGTGCCTTGTCATCAACAGGGCGGCCACAAATCTTGTAGTGCTCGTTGGCGGCGGCGACGTTGTATTTCCCGATCTTTGGCAGGTTGAAATCGACGTGCCGGCCGTGTTTCACCCCGAGTTTCTTGCCGCCTGCGTAGAGCATCGGCAGATTTGCATTGCCGTGGCTGTGGCCGTAGGACATTCCGCTGCCCCAGAGCACCTGGGTCGAGTCCAAAAGGCTGTCGCCGGCCTCTTCGTTGGCCTTGAGCCGGTCGAGAAAGTAGCTGAACTGTTCGACATGGAACGTGTCGGTCTGGGTCAGGCGCCGGAGCTGTTCCGGATCACCGTTGTGGTGCGAAAGGCCATGGCGCGTCTGCGAAATGCCGATGTCGGGAATCGCCCCACCGTTGGCTTCGCTGCCAATCATGCAAGTGATCACCCGCGTCGTGTCGGTGCGGAGCGCGAGCACCATCAAATCGTAAAACAGGCGGTGATATTCACGGACCTGGTTCCGATCCATCTTGCGGGTGAACTTGCCGGCGACTGAGTTGCCGAGTTTCGGCCGCGGAACATCGAGCCACGCCTCAGCCTTCTCGGTGCGCAGTTCGACCTGGCGCACCGCAGTCAGGTATTCGTCGAGCTTGTTGCGGTCTTCCGTGCCCAATTTCCGGTTCACCCGCTGCGCGTCGCCGAGCACGGCATCAAGAATACTCCCGCGCCGATTCAGACGACGACGAACTGCCTCCTTCCCGCCTTTCTCCTCGCCGAAGAGGCGTTCAAATATTGATTTAACATTGCGTTCGGCCGGCATCTGGATTCCATCGCGCGACCAGGCCAACGAATGACCGTCGATTGCCAGTTCCAGCGACGGGAAGCGCGTGAACTCGCCCTGCACTTCCGCCATCAACTGATCTGCTGAAACGGTGTTGCGAAACGCGCCGCCATTGCTGGGAACCGCCGCGCCGGTGAGCCAGACCTGGTCGCAGTTGTGGGCCTTGCCAATGACGAGGGGATGATGCAGGCCGCTGATGGGCGTGAACTCGTTGCGGTGATGCTCCAGCGACTTGAGCGGATCGGTGAGCGCGTATTCCGCACCCGCCTTTTCAATCTGCCAGGTCAGTGTATTGACACCGTTCGGGATGTAGAGAAAGACGCTGCGTTTCGGAGGCGTTGGCCGGGGCAGCCTTTCAGCACCGAAGCTTGGCAGTCGCATGCAGTCCAGCATCGGCAACGCAATGCCAGCGCCCAGCCCGCGAAGCAGATGACGACGGCTCAGGAGCCAGTGGTTGCTTTGGATGTTCATAGTGGATTCCTGTTTTCGTTCCGTGCTTTTCATGTCGGGGAGCCCAACGGGCTCATTCAATTCCAGCCTGGGGCAACGCCCCAGGAAGATGTGCCAATGCCGGTCAAAGCGCTGAAGGCGCGATTCAATGGTTTAATCCCAGACATAGCGTTCGTCATATTCGACATCGTGTTTCTTCAGGAACTTCAGATATTCGTTTTGGAATGACTGGGTTTGGTGATGTGCTTCCTGGTTCGCCGCGTATTCGACAACTCCGGCGAGATTACTAGGGCTGACGGAAAATGCGCCATATCCGCGTTGCCATGAAAATTGGTCATAACCTTTCTCTCCGAGCGTCTTGATCCACTTCGAGGACTTTTTCTTGATGTCCTCCAATAACCCGCTCTGGGACAATGTGCGCGGCAGGGTCGTGACAATATGAACATGATCGGCAACGCCGCCGACTTGATAACAGATGGAATCCAGTTCGCGGCAGAGCGTCGCCAAATACCCGTGCATTCGCGCTCGAACGGCAACATCGAGAAACGGACGACGATCTTTCGTCGAGAAAATGATGTGAAGAATGACATGCGAAAGCGACTGGGGCATTGCCGGTTCAGTTGCGGCTTGGCGGAGTTGAATCGCGCCTTCAGCGCTTGTTCATTCGCTTCGATAGTTCCTGGGGCGTTGCCCCAGGCTTGGGTTGATTTGCGCCTTTGGCGCGGATTCCAATTTGATTCGTGTTTTCCATCATCAGTGGTTCGCTAAAAGCTTACTCATCGTTTTTGAAAGAGTTCGGAAAGCACGAAGGCTTCGATGATGTCTTTGACGCGGTAATCCCTTTCCCGACCTGCCTTGGCGATTTTTTTCAATTCGTCGCGATCATCAAACGTCAGCGTGCGGCGCATACCGTAGATCGCCAGTTTTTCGACAAAGGTTGCATTGAACGCATTCAGATCCTTCATCAGCAATTTCTTGAACTCCTGGGCATTGGCAAACTTGCGTCCGTCCGGCAATGTCCCGCTGGCGTCGACCGCCGGATCATCGCCGGTGCCTTCAACTTTCTCATGTGTGCGCCATTCGCCGATCGCGTTGTAATTGTCGAAGGCCATGCCCAGCGGATCAATGTTCTTGTGACACGAAGCGCAGTTCGGATCATGTATGTGAGCCTGTAGTTTCATCCGGATGGTCGCTTTGGGAGAATCGACCGGATTCGGCTCGATGGGATCCACATTGGCCGGGGGTGGTGGCGGCGTCTTGCCGAATATCGCCTCCGACAACCATACGCCACGATGGACCGGGCGATGGCGGGTACCGTCCGACGTGAGCGAGAGAATCGCCGCCTGGGTCAGCAATCCTCCGCGGTGGTTTTCCGGCTTCAGCGAGACACGCTGGAACTCATCCTTCGTAACCTCGGGCATGCCATAAAACCGGGCAAGCTTCGGATTCACCATTGTCCAATCAGAATCGATAAACTCGCGCAACGTCAGGCCGTTCTTCAGCACTTCGCCAAAATACGATCGCGTTTCCTCGATCATGCTTTGTTCGAGGTGACTGTCGTAATTGGGATAGATTTTCTTGTCCGGCGCAAACATGCCGACCTTCCGCAGGTGAAGCCATTGGGTTGAAAAAGATCTGGTGAACCGTTCGGCCCGGGGATCAGTGAACATTCGAGCCAGTTGACGCCGTAACTCGGCCTTGTTTCCCAGCGTGCGTTTCTCGGCCGCGCGGAACAATGTGGCGTCCGGCATCGTGCTCCAGATGAGATATGACAGGCGCGATGCAATCTCCCATTCGTTCAGCGTGTTTCGGTTCGCATTCTCATCGCCTTCCGCGAGAAACAGAAAGCTCTTTGAACACAGAATCGCCGTCATCGCCGACTTGACCGCGTCCACAAATTTTTCTCCCGCTGCGATCTCCCCTTTGACGATTTCCAGATAAGAATCCAATTCACCGTTGGCGAGCGGTCGCCGAAATGCGCGTTTCGCCATGGCCGCCAATCCGGCACGAACCTGATCGATGTTTCCTTCTTCCTTCGCCATGTATTCGTCTCGCCGCCGCTGTTCTTCCGGGGTCACGATCGGGCCTCGCATCGAGATCGCATCGAGAATCAGGATGGGATACCGTGGGCGTCCCTCTTCATCGGTGATTTTCATCTGCCAGGGCGCACGGGGATACGCCGTGGTAATGAATGGAATCCGACTCCCGGCGTTGGAACGTGGATGGCGTCTCCCTCCGGCTGTGTTGATCACATGAATCTCGGGACGCCGCACGAGATGCGTCCGAAAGGTCACCGTTACTGGTTGGTCTTCGGGCGCGATGATGTCCTGCTCGAACAGAACCCGATCCAGCTTGTGTTCGTACACCTGCATCCGCGGCGCGGGACCATTTTCCGGCTTCAATCCACAGACCGTGTAGCTGATTTCATAGACGCCGGCTCCGGGGAAATTCAGGTCGCGTCCGCGGTAGGGGTTGGATGCTCGAAAGAGTTCGCCGGAGGTCGTGAGCGGATAGCGCACCTTGTCGAGCAACCCTGCCTTTTGCAACCGGTCGTAGTGAGGCCGGCCCGGCGTCATCTCCACCGCCCGTTTGCCCGCTTCGAGATACTCAACCTTCTTTTCAGGATAAGCCTCGGCCAGCACGATCTCAACCGCGTTGATGTACTTTTCAATATGCGTGGCGGACAAGGTCAGGACGGAGCCGAGTCGCTCAAACCCGTTCCACTCCGGATCCTCGATCAATCCGCCCGGATCCTCCGCATCATATTGAACGCCTATCAGATCCCGCACCGAATTGACATACTCCTCCCGTGTCAGCCGGTGATACGAAACCCGGTCTCGCCGCGCCATCCGCGCCGCTTCGCCATCCTTGATGCGCGCTGCAAGCCATTCGACGATTTTCGCGCTTTCATCCGCCGCCGGCCGTTTCTCCACGTCCTCGGGTGGCATCTCCCCCGAACTGATCCGCTCCATGATCTCGGCCCAATGTGGTGTGTCCTTCTGCCCGACTTCGCGCGACAGGGTGTCGATGCGGAAGTCGCCCTTCTGTTTTTTGGCGTTGTGGCAGCGCAGGCAATTCGCCTTCAGATAAGGCTGAAGGTCTTTGGTGAAAGACGGCTCAGCCGCCGTGATTAAGGGCGAAAACAGGAGAATGATGGCGAAGAACCAGCGAATCATCTTGATATGCACGGAGAGATCAGGTGTCAGTTTTCAATCAAATTCCACTACGGCGGACATCGTGGACAAGCTTTTCACCGAAAGCAACCTTCCGGCTGATGCAGTCGCAATTCTCAATATGGGAGCACGGCTGTGTGCGCAGCTCCAGCCGCAGCGCATCAACTGTCGCTATACCATCATCCACAGCGTGCTGGCCCCATGGCCGGGAGGGAAATCGGTCGGGGATCCTATCTCTATGTAGTCGGCCGTTTGGCGCCTGGCCTTGGCGCACAGGCGCGCGCGGCGCCTCAGTTTCACGGGATCAAGCTTGGTGCAGTTAGTGGAAAGCAAAATCGCACAATTCGGGGTCGCCACCTCCAGAGCGGCCATCAGCAGGTATTCGAAGTCGTCCACGACCCGCCAGCGGCGTCCGTTACCGCTGCGGGAAAAAGTCGGCGGGTCGAGGATGATGGCATCAAAGCTCTCGCCCTGGTCCGCGAGTTTCGGCAGCAATTCGAGGGCGTCATCGGCCACGAAGCGATGCCTCGCCGGATCCACGCCGTTGAGTTCGAAATTGTGGCGACCCCGATCGAGGGACTTGCGGGAAAGGTCGACGCTCAGCGTCTCTGCCCCGGCGAGCGCGGCAACCAACGAAAAACTGCAAGTGTAGGCAAACGTGTTCAGAACCCGCTTCGGCTTGAAGCTTTGGAGCCTCGCCCGGTTCAGCCGCTGGTCCAGGAAAAGCCCATGGCTGTAACCCGCCGCGATGTCGAGCCGGTAGCGAATCCCGGCCTCTGTAACCGTCGTCTTCCAGGACAACGACGCGTCACCCTCGTGCAGCACCGGCGACACCCGATCCGCATTCCGCGTTGGCACAAAGCGCGTGAACACCCGCGTCGGCGACCATCCGGTTTTCGTCGTCCATTGCTCCAGGCCTTTCAGCAGCTCCGTTTTCGCACCGTCGCCCTTGAACGAGACAATCACATCCGCGCCCAGTCGTTCCACCCAGCCTCCGGAGCCCGAGGCAAGCCGGTGCGCCGTTGTTCCCGCCACCTCAAAGGCCTCGCGCTGCGCCGCCGAAATCCACGCGGCGGGTTGTAATGTGGGACGGCTGCCCTCAAACGAATTCACAGGTGTGATGCTGACGCAGAAACCCGTCGTCGGCAATCACGGGAGCTATCAGAGAAAACTGTCCGCATTTTTTCCGCCTGCCCTCCTGGATTCGATACCGTCGGAGACAAGTTGCCGGGACAGCCGATCGAGGAAGAGCCCGACGTCGGTGACGATACCGGTGGATTCCAGGGAACCTCGATCGGCGAGCTTGGTGACCACGGCGGGGTTGATATCCACGCACACCAGTTTCACCCCGGCGGGCGTCATGTTACCGGTGCCGATCGAATGCAACATCGAGGAGAGCATCAGGATCATGTCCGCGCCCTCGATCAGTCGGGCATATTCGTTCTGGGCGCGATTCATATCCGTCTCGGTGTCCGGCAGAGGTCCGTCATCGCGAATGGAGCCGGCCAGGGAATACGGCACGCCGGCCCGAACGCATTCATACAGGATGCCGGAATTGATCGCACCGGCCTGCACCGCTGCGGCGATCCCGCCGTGGCACCGGATCAGGTTGATGACCCGTAGGTGATGCCGATGGCCACCGCGCACCGGAAGACCGCGCAGGCAATCCACCCCGAGCGAAGTGCCCATAATCGCCTGTTCAATGTCATGCACGGCGATTGCGTTGCCGCCCAGCAGTGCCTGGACATAGCCGGCGCGGACCAAACGGGCCAGATGAGTTGCGCCCCCCGTGTGCACCACAACCGGGCCGGCGACAACCACGATCCGACCGGAGCGTTCATGGATGCGGCGCATATCCCACGCGATCTTTTCCACCGCGCCCTCTACCCGCCGCTCGCTGGAAACACCGGCGGACATGAAGGCAAAGGCGTCCGCTCCACTCTTCGCTCGATTGGATTCGGGTTCCGGCACGGCGGTTCGGATACCCGCCATTCCCGTCACAACGCAGTCGCCCTTTTTCAGATCGCGGAGCAAGTGACATTCTGCCGTCGGCAATTTGGCGTCGGTGTCAACGACAATGACGGCGTCCATCCGCTGGTGGCTCGCGCGAATCCAATGGCCATCGACGCGGACGTCGGTCGGATATATCGTGGTTCCGTAAAAATCCTCCGGGGCAACACCGTCGGTCTCCACTCGCCCCAATCGCGCGTCCTCGTCCGCCGAGTCAACAAAGCGTGCGCCGAGTGACAGCAGCAAGCCCCGGAGTTCCCGCATCACCTCCGCGGCGGGGGCGGCGACTTGAATGGTCGCCCGCGATCGGCTCGCATGGTCCCGGCCGAGTTCGAAATCCAAAACCTTGAAGCTCCCACCGCAGTCCGCGGTCATGTCCAGAGCGCGATCCAGGATCCCGCCATCGAGGAGATGCCCCTCCAGTTCCACCGTTTCCTGCCGGACGCCGCCTTCTGGATCGAATCCGGCCGCGGCCAGATCCACCGACTCATCCAACCGGAGGGTCAGGCATTTTGCCGCGCCGCCCGCTTTCAGGAACTCATTCAGCGGCGTGGTAATCACTTCAAATCCGGCATCGGCAAGTCTTTGCTTGAGCCCGTCACTGGCGCTGTGCAACACGATCTTGCGACCGATGTTCACCGCGTTGCAGGCAAATTCAACCGCGTCCGACTCCCCTATCGAAATCAGGCGGTCCGGCGGCACGAGGTCACGAATCCGTTGCTGGGAGGGGAAATCAAAGGCGGCGGAATAATGAATCAGAAAACCGTCTTCGAGCGGGCAAAGACAGGTGTCCAGATGATAAAAGCGGGGATCGATCAGCCTCAGGGAAATCGCCTCCACTCCCAGCAGATCCGCGAGGGTGCGATGCGCTTCCAGCGAGGTTCGAAAGCCATAACCGGCCCACAGTCGCGCTCGGCCACAATCCAGTAACACGTCCCCCGCACCCTCAAACTGCTGATCCTCCGGAAGCATGGAAACCTCAAAATGGTGCCGCTCAAACCAGTCGCGAAAAAGCGGCTCTTCAGGGCGGCGCTCGCCATGGGCAAAGCGGCTCGGCAGCACGCGTCCGTTCAGCACCACGCCAGCGTTCGCCGTAAACACCATGTCCGGCAGATTGGGATCCGGTTCGATCAGGCGAACCTCGGCCAGGCCTTCAAGGATGTCCCGCAGATCCCGCCACTGCCGGAGTGCGTCGGTCTGCGACACTCGGCTTACGTTCCCTTCCATCCATGGATTGATTACATACCGAACGGAGAAAAAATCGGCCGGACACATGAGCAACGCAGGACGCTGTTCCATGATCACAACATATGCCCGTCTGAACGCACCGCAAGTGCCTACCTCTCCAAACGCAGTCGAACAACTCCGGGCACCTCAAACCCTTCGGCGGTGCGATCCAATCTCAATGTCAGGGGGCGCACATTGCCTCTGGCGGTAATCCGCACAATCTGCCCGGGAATGCCGAGGCCGGTCGCTTTCAGGTTCGTCCCGGCCGGGGTCACAATTACCTTGGTTCCCGGCTTCAGCTTTTCCACCAGGCTGAGTCCGTTCTGGAACATCGTCAGGTCCATCTCCGTTCCCTCAACCCGATCGACATAACCCGGAGCGCCGTCTTTCGCCAAATGCGCCGTGTGAACCGCGATTTGTTCATCGCGGAACTTGAGCAGGCTCGCGTCATCCAGAAACACGTGCCAGGCAATGCGGCTGCGACCTTTGCCATTGCCATGTGACTTGGTGCGCAGTTTGTCGCCCACCTTGATGTCCGAGAACTTCGCGGGCTTCCCGTCCTTCCAATACTGCGTCTCCGCGTCCGTCTCCAGGAAGAGCCCTTTTTCGCGGATGAAGCTCTTGTCACCCTTGGCCCAGGTAAAGCCGATGCGACCGGTCGTCGCGTCAATCGTCTCCACAAAGTAATACTCCTTGTGGCCGTTGAGCATGTTCATCTCGTCCTGGATGTAGGTAAGCCAATACCACTCGTCCGCTTCATTGACGTGGAGCCGAAAGATTGCCCGTTCGCCAATTTTGAAATCCCTCAACTGCCCCTTCGTCGCGTGATGCAGCATTTCGGCATAGGGCATGACGGAAAAGCGGTAAATCTTGTCCTCACTCTCAGCCCGAAAAGTCCCGGTGCGCGTTTCCAGATCCACGCTCACCAACTCACCCCAGATCCGGCGCATCTTCTCGAAAGGAATGATCACCTTGCCGGGCGTGATCTGGCGGATGGGTTTCGCCGGCTTGGCGGATTCGGCTGCCGGAAGCCGGGCGGCAGCACAGAGCAGGAACGCGATGCTGATTCCTGAAAGGCGGATTATCGATTGTGCGGCGTGGTTTGTCACCGTTGGATAACGTTTTCAGCCAACGTCTGATTCAATTGATTTCAGCCCGGTATCCCGCAGCCGGAGAAATGCAGTAGGAGCGCCGATTTGTAATCGGCTTATGCGCATTCCCATGTCGTCGGGACTCCACACCCATTCGTGTTTCAGAACCACTCATCGAAATCCACGGATACCGATTGGCAAATCCACGTTTCTGCAGAATGAATGCCGCGCTCCTGCCTCTCCAATTTCATCGTTCCGGCTGAGACTCTGTCCAAATCTGCCC
>CALBIE010000626.1 GCA_937893495.1 uncultured Verrucomicrobiales bacterium
GGGTCGCCCAGAAGTGGTCCCCTGAACGGAGCCAGGATCGGTTGTAAAGGGGTCAGTCCTAAAGGTTGACAGTCAAGAAAACGAAAACGGGTCGGTCCCGACAATTGACAGTTTATCTCTGACATCACCAACACGGTGGATCGGCTCGGGCGCGTCACCACCATCACCCAGGGCTCCAGGGTCACGACCAAGTCGTACAGCGATGCCGGTCAACTCGTCACTGAATCCAACTCCGGCGGGCCGGTAAGCGGCATCATTTTGACAAACTCCTTCGACTCCCTCTTGCGGCGCAGCCGCCTGACTTTGAACTCTCAACTCATTGGCCAGTCCGGCTCGGACCTCTCAACTACCGACTACGCCTGCGATGCCGCTTCACGGCTGAGTAGTGCGTCCGACGGCACAAACACCGCCACCTACAGCTCTACAGCTACCTTATTCAAAAAAAATATAGGCAACTCCGACTGAGGCTGTTACATTGACGCCACATGTTTCCTCTGGCCGATACCAAGGATCCGCAGGCGGTTAAATCGGCTGTGGATTCGATCTATCTGGGTTTGTTTCCGCGAGCCAACCCGGAATACATCGGACGGGTGTTCGGTTGGGCGGTCTGTGCCTTCGAGGGGAAATACAGGGATTATCAGGCGATCGACGCCAAATACCACGACCTTGAGCACACGTTGCAAGGGACCCTTTGCCTCGCGCAAATACTTCGCGGCCGGATCGTTTCAGGGGAAAAACCAGTGGTGACGCAGAAGATGTTTGAATTGGGAATGCTGGCCATCCTTTTGCATGACACGGGCTACTTGAAGGTCCGGGGAGACAACGAAGGGACCGGGGCAAAATACACTTTGATTCACGTCAGTCGCAGCGCGGATTTCGCCAAGCAACTCCTTACCGAGAAAGCCTATTCGACGACGGACATCGGGATGGTCCGGCGCATGATTCGCTGCACCGGCGTCAATCTGAAGGTCGAGCAGATCCCCTTCGAAAGCGAACCCGAACGCGTGGTGGGTTATTCACTTGGGACGGCTGATCTCATCGGGCAAATGGCGGCGGACGATTACATCGACAAGCTGCCCATTCTTTTTACCGAGTTTGAAGAATCCGCCGCCTATAGCGGTGGCAAACAATCCAAGGCCGGCTTGTTCAAGGATGCCGAAGACTTGATGCGCAAGACGCCCGGTTTCTGGGGATTTTACGTGAAACCCAAAGTTGAGGATGGCTTTGGCGGTCAGCATCGGTTTCTCAGCGACCCGTATCCGGACGGGGCGAGCGTCTATCTTGATCGTATCGAGGCAAATATTTCTCGTGTGAAGAAGATGTTTGAAGAGCCGGAGATGGCGACTGCCAAATCGGAGTCCGACAAGAAACGCGTGATGGCGGAATAATTTGCTCCCGCTTTCCGGCCTTTGCCCCTTCAATCGGCGCGTGTCGCGCGAATACCAACTGGACAAGTTCAACCGCCCGGTCGAATTACAGATAGACTATGCGGGCGAGTTGAACGAACAGCAATTTGCCGCGGTAACCGCCAATCCCGGACCCGCACTGGTCATTGCCGGTGCTGGTGCGGGGAAAACCAGAACACTGACCTATCGCGTGGCATGGTTGCTGGAACAGGGCATTCCGGCCAATCGGATTCTTCTGCTGACTTTCACCAACAAGGCGGCGAGGGAAATGATGCGTCGTGTGAGCGACTTATTGGGCAGCGACATGTCGGATTTGTGGGGAGGCACATTTCATTCCATCGGCAATCGTATTCTCCGTCGTTACGCCGAAACGCTCGGTTGGCAATCCGATTTTTCCATCATGGATCGCGACGACTCGAAAGAATTGCTGCAGGCCTGTCTGGACGAGGCGAAGATCGACGTCAAGGCCACGCGATTTCCCAAGGCCGAGGTGGTGGGCGACGTGCTTTCGATGGCGGCCAACAAGCGTGAATCCATCGCCGAGACACTGGCCGGAAACTTTTCTCATTTTCAACACCTGGTGAGTCAGATCGAGTCCCTGCAGAAGGCATATCACCTGCGAAAGCAGGCGACGAACTCGATGGATTTTGACGACTTGCTGGTGCAATGGCTGCGCCTGCTGCGGGAGAATGAAGAAGCCTGCGCGTTCTATCAGCGCCGGTTTCAATTTGTGCTCGTGGATGAATATCAGGACACCAATCAACTACAGGGCGATCTGATTGATTTGCTGGGTGAGAAACATCGCAACGTGATGGTGGTTGGCGATGATGCCCAGAGCATCTATTCCTGGCGGGGCGCAAACTTCAAAAACATTCTTAATTTTCCCGATCGGTATCCGGGGGCAATGACCTATAAGATTGAGGTCAACTACCGAAGCACACCGGAGATTCTTTCCGTCGCCAATTCGGCCATTGCCGCGAACACCCAGCAATTCAAAAAGGTGCTGGCGACTTGTCGTGACAATGGGATGCGACCAGCGGTTGTGTCCTGCAGTGACGCGCGGGAGCAGGCCATGTTCATCGCCCAGCGCGCGCTTGAGTTGCGGGATGAGGGCATTGAGCTTTGCGAAATGGTGGTTTTGTATCGTTCGCATTTTCATGCCCTGGAACTGCAATTAGAACTGACGCGGCGGAACATCCCGTTTTCGATTACCAGTGGCATCCGATTCTTCGAACAGGCGCATATCAAGGACGTGGCCGCCTGGTTGAAACTCATCTGCAATCCGCGCGATGAATTGGCGTTCAAGCGTCTGGCGCGCATGCTGCCTGGCGTTGGTGGTAAGACTGCCGACAAACTCTGGTGGGCTTTCCACGGCGCTGTACAGGGTAAGTCAGTCGAAACACCGGAATTGGGAGCCGGAGTTGAAGTCACGTCAGGCAGTGAGGAACCTCATCGCCTCGCTCGAGCCTTGCAATCCATCGGGCAATCCGTCCCGAAAAAAGCCCGGGTAGCCTGGGCGCAATTCTCCGCCACGGTTTCACAGTTGGAAGACCCCGCGATACGTGGCCACGCGACTGAAATGATTTCGTTGATACTTGCTGCCGGTTACGAGGAGTATTTGCAGGAGAACTACGAGAAGTTTCAGTCCCGCCTGGATGACGTGCAGCAACTCGCCGAGTTTGCGCGACAGTTTGAAACGCTGGATGAATTCCTGACGCAATTGGCCTTGCTCACCAACGTGGAGGCGGAGGCGGAAAAAGCGACCGTGGAAGATGACCATGAGCGCATCAATTTATCTACCATTCATCAGGCCAAAGGGCTGGAGTTCAAAGTCGTGTTTGTCCTGATGTTATGCGACGGGTTGTTCCCCTCGCATCGCTCGCTGGACACGACGGAAGGCGAGGAGGAAGAGAGGCGACTGTTCTATGTGGCTGTCACGCGAGCGAAGGATGAGCTCTACCTTTGCTACCCTTTGATGCGCTATATCGCGGGCAGCGGCGACATGATGCAGTTGCCTTCGCGGTTTCTCAGCGAAATCCCGGCTGAGCAGGTGGAAGAGTGGAAATTGCATTCGGATTTGCCGTTTTGAATGGATTTGCGACTGGTCGGATTGCGTTCAATTTGACGGCGGCGGTCCGTATCAGTAGCTTTTACGGATGTTGAATGTCGCGGAAGTTGAACCTCGGGGAGACCTGAAAGACGGCGTGCGAAAGCCGATGCCGCCGGCGCAGTTCGACGTGCTCTCGAAGGAGATACTTGAACTGAAGCGCAAACAGAATGCGGTGATTCTGGCGCATAATTATCAAGTGCCCGAGATTCAGGACGTGGCCGATTATGTGGGCGATTCGCTTGGGCTGTCGCAACAGGCTGCGACCACGGACGCCGACGTCATTGTTTTTGCCGGTGTCCATTTCATGGCGGAGACGGCGAAAATCCTCAATCCAAACAAGATTGTCGTGTTGCCGGACAAAGACGCTGGATGTTCGCTGGAGGAGAGTTGCCCGGGTGACCGCCTCAAGGCCCTGCAGGATACCAACCCGAATTTTTACACCGTCGCCTATATCAATTGCAGCGCCGAGGTGAAGGCGTTGAGCGATGTCATCTGCACCAGCGGCAATGCCAAAAAAATTGTTGAGGCCTGTCCGGCGGACCGGGATCTCCTGTTCGTGCCCGATGAAAACCTCGGTGCTTGGGTGACGGAACAGACCGGCCGGCCAATGCAGCTATGGCGCGGCAACTGTTACGTGCATGTCGAATGGACCCACGCGGCCATCACCCGGATTCGTGAACAGTATCCGGACGCTCCGGTTGTGGCGCATCCTGAGTGTACCAAGGCGGTGCGCATGCTGGCGGATGAAGTATGCTCGACCGAAAAGATGATCGGGTACTGTCGTAACACGAGTGCGAAGGCGCTGATCATCGCCACCGAAGCGGGCATGTTGCATCGGCTCAAGAAGGAGTGCCCGGATAAGACGTTTATTCCCGCGCCGACCGATAAGTGCGCTTGCAATGAGTGCAAGTTCATGAAAATGAACACGCTCGAGAAGTTGCGCGATTGCCTTGCCAATTTGTCGCCGCAGGTGGAATTGCCGGCGGAAATCATCGAGCGGGCGAAGAAGCCGATTCTGCGGATGCTGGAAATATCGGCACGGTAAGTTGTTTCTGTTTTCGGGTGCATCCGGGCACTGTCCAGATTGGAGCGCGGCAATTATGCCGAAGAGATGCGGCGATGTCGTGGCTTCGAGTCCCTGACAATTTTCTTTGCGTGATCCCGGGTTCGGGACTAGAACGGAATCATGCGTAAGCTCGTCTTCCCAGTCGTTCTTTTTGTCCTTCCTTTTGCTTTGAGCATGTCAGGCATGGCCGCCGATCGCCTGCCGCGAACGGACCTGCTGAAATTTCATGATTCTTCCGGCAAAGTCCGGCAGGGAACGACGATACCTGATTGGGAGAAACGTCGCGCGGAAATCCTGAAGGGCATGCAGTCTGTCATGGGACGGTTGCCCGGCAGTGAGAAACGGATCCCTTTTGATGTCCAGATCGATGAAGAGACGGATTGCGGGAGCTATGTCCGCCGGTTGATTACCTACCAGTCTGAACCGGGTGGTCGCACGCCGGCATACCTGTTGATTCCCAAGGATGCGCTCAGCGGAAAGAAGAAGGCTCGTGCTGTTCTTTGCCTGCATCCGACGGACAACACTATCGGACATAAGGTGGTGGTGGGCCTGGGTGGACGGGCCAATCGGCAATACGCCCAGGAACTGGCCGAACGCGGGTTCGTCACATTCGCGCCGGCCTACACGATGCTGGCGAATTATTATCCGGACCTCAAAGCGCTCGGCCATACCAGCGGAACAATGAAGGCAATCTGGGATAATATCCGCGGCGTGGATTACCTGGAGACCCTGCGGTTCGTCGATACGAAGAAAGGCTTCGGGGTCATCGGGCATTCGCTGGGTGGACACAACTCGGTTTACACCGCCGTGTTCGATGATCGCCTCAAGGTCATTGTCAGCAGTTGCGGGTTGGATTCCTACCTCGATTACTACGACGGCAATGAAAAGAACTGGCACTACGGGAAGGGCTGGTGCCAGGACCGTTACATGGCGAAGTTGGCGGACTATCGCGGGCGGTTGCGGGATATCCCCTTCGATTTTCACGAAATGATCGCGGCTCTTGCTCCCCGCGTGTGCTTCATCAACGCGCCACTAGGAGACGGAAACTTTCGTTGGAAAAGTGTTGATGAAGTCGTCAAGGCCGCCGCATCGATTTATCGATTATATGGCAGGGCGGACAACTTGATGGTGGAACATCCGGATTGCAGCCACGACTTTCCGGACGCGATGCGGGAGAAGGCTTACGGATTGTTTGAGAAGCATCTTCGGTAACGCTTCGCCCATCGCCGTGGTCACGACGCCGCAAAATGGAGCGACTGTCGTGAATACCCCGGCCTTCCATCGGCTACACGTAGAGCGCCTTTTGGAGCTCTTTCACCATCTGCGTGGTGACGATGTAGCGTTTGTCCGGATCACGCTGCAGGCACTTCATGATGATATTCTGGAGTGAAATCGGGATGTCGTCATTCAGATCACGGGGCGGAATGATAGGGTGCTTGGGATCCAATTGCTTGCGAAGGACCTCGTCCTGCGAGTTGCCATCAAAGGGCTTGCGAAAGGTCAGGATTTCATACGCGGTGACGCCAAAAGACCAGATGTCCGCGCGATGATCGAGCGGCTCCATCATTAGTTGCTCCGGTGCCATGTAGGCTGCCGTCCCTGCGTTGCTGTCGAGTGGTACTGGTTTATCGGGTCGTTTACGGGCCAGATCGAAATCGCAAAGGCGGATATCACCATTGCGAGTCACGAGAACATTTTCCGGTTTGAAATCCAGATGCATAAATCCTGCGTCATGCAGATGGTCGAGCGCTTCGGCCATGTCGATCAGGATGTTGCCCAGAAACTCAGCGAGAATGGAATCGTGCCGCCCGATCAACTGCTTCAAGTTGTTGCCTTCCACATAATCCATGAGCAGGTACGGAGTCTTCTTGAGGCTGCCGTGTTTGATGTAATCGATGATGTAAGGGTGGTCATGCACCTTTTGCAGGATGTCGCAGCCATTCATGAACGACTTGACCTCTTTGCTTTTCTTGAACAGGCCGTTCTTGTGATTCCCATGCATCATGCGCAGGGCAAAATGATGCCCCTCCTCATCCGTAGCGGTCCAGATTTCCGCGAGTCCTCCCTTGTTGATTAGTTCGTGGAGGTAGTACGGACCGAAGGGTTCCGGTGCCGAAGCCTGCCATTTCTTGCCGTTGCCGTTGTCAGCTATCGCCATATGTCCCAAATCCCTGAGCATACCTGTTTCTTTCTATCCGAAATTGGCGGGGTCGGGAAATCCCGTGAATGCTGTAGGGTTATCCCCTGGCACCTCCGCCTGCCCTGCTGGCTAGCAGCTTTCAGACCAAAATCGGCATGTGTTTCAACTCTGCTCTTGGCGGATGGTTGGGACCCACCTTTAATTCTCCCGATGCGCCTTGCGGCTTTGCTCAGTGTTTATTTCTTCAGTGTCTTCGCTGGAGGCGCGCTGCTCGCACCCTGGTTGCAATCTGCTTTCCAGTGGGGCGCCGGGCACCTCCCGTTCCTCGATGGGATCGCTTACCAGCCTTTTCATCGGTATGTCAACCGATGTTTTATGGTGATCGCAATCTTCGGATTGTGGCCGTTGGGTCGCATCGGCAATTTGTCGTGGAATGACATCGGATGGTCAAAGTCTGACAGGAATTGGAAACATATTTTGATCGGTCTCGTAATCGGGTTGGGATCGCTGTTTATTCCCGCCGTGGTTTGCTTGCTGGTCGGTGGGCGGGAACTTCATTGGCCGGCTGAATCTGCGCTGGTGTTCAAACACTTCGGCAATGCGGTGGGAGCCGCCGTGGCGGTCAGTATTCTCGAAGAAACCGTGTTTCGTGGAGTTTTATTTGGCATCATTCGCAAATATGGCTCCATCGTTGCCGCGACCTGCTTCAGCAGCGCGGTGTATGCATTGGTGCATTTTTTTGAGAAAGCCGTTCACGAGGGTGAGGTTTATTGGAATTCGGGTTTGGCGTTGCTCCCGCGCATGTTGCGTGACTTCGGCGCGATCGAATCGCTCATCCCGGCGCTGCCCAATCTGTTTGTCGCGGGGATGATTCTCGCGCTGGCATTCCGAGTCTCCGGAAGCCTTTGCCTTTCGGTGGGCATTCATGCTGGTTGGATATTCTGGCTGAAGACATTCAATTTCTTTACTCAGGCGCAACCGACGGGGAACACCTGGTTGTGGGGATCGCACAAATTGATCGACGGCTGGTTCCCAACGCTCGTTCTGCTCGCAACGCTTTATCTTCTGCACAGGAAAAACTTTTTTATCGAACACGGAACGAATGAAGCAGGCGAACCAAATCCTGAAGACGGTGGGCGAGCGACTTGAGCCGGTCGTTGGACTGTTGTTTCCGCCCGTCTGTCGAATCTGCGAAAGCAGTCGTGCGCGGCCCGATTGCGGGTTGATCTGTGAACTGTGTCTGGAGGGGATAAACGAGGTCGAGCCGCCTTACTGCGAAACTTGTGGACTGCCGTTTGAAGGATCGCTGACGACGGACTTCGAATGCGCCAACTGCCGGGAGATGGAACTGCATTTCGACTTCGCCCGTTCGGCGGTCAAGGCCAACGATTTGGTGCTCGAAGTGATTCATCGCTACAAGTACTCACATGAACTCTGGTTTGAGCCATTGCTGGTTGATTGGCTCGTTCAGTTGGCCCAAACGATAGAAGGCGTTGGGGAGATGGACCTAATTGTGCCGGTGCCGCTGCATCCGCTAAAACTTCGCGAGCGGGAGTTCAACCAGGCCGAACGACTGGCCGTCGGATTGGCCGACGCGACGGGGTTGCCGGTTAAGGGGCGCGCATTGAAACGTGTCCTGCTGACCTCCACGCAAACGAGCCTCTCTCGTAAGAAGCGAATGCAGAACGTCCGGCGTGCATTTCAAGTCGCTGCCCATAAAGGAATAGCGGGAAAAGCCGTCTTGCTGGTGGATGATGTTCTAACGACGGGAGCCACGACGAGCGCGTGTGCGCAGGCGCTGAAAAAGGCCGGGGCGAGTCGGGTCGTTGTTCTCACTGCTGTCCGGGCTGTGTTCACGCCGCCCACGGCTTGACTTTGCCGGGGCGAATCTTCATTTTCTGCACTCTTTCGGCTGAGAAATCCGCTGTCTGGTGCGATTCGATATTCGCGGATGCGCCTCTCACGTACAATTTGAATTATGAGCGATACACACAACCTCTTTGATTCCCGGCAGACATTTGATCCGGGTAACGGTCAGTCCGGGCAGTTTTATTCGCTGCCCGCGCTGGAAAAGGCCGGATTGGGTGACATCTCGCGCCTTCCGGTCTCGATTCGCGTCGTGCTGGAATCGGTGTTGCGCAATTGCGATGGCAAGAAGGTGGCCGAGGAAAACGTTCGCGAACTTGCGGCGTGGCAACCGAATTCCAAACGAACGGCGGAGATTCCCTTCGTTGTTGCGCGCATTGTTCTTCAGGACTTTACCGGTGTGCCGCTTCTGGTGGATCTGGCCGCCATGCGCTCGGCGGTTGATCGGATTGGCAAAGACCCGAAAATCATCGAACCTCTCGTGCCGGTTGACCTGGTGGTGGATCACTCCGTGCAAGTGGACGTTTCGGGTTCTCCCGATGCGTACGACAAAAACCTCGCGATCGAGTTTCAGCGCAACCGAGAGCGCTACCAGTTCCTCAAGTGGGGCATGCAGGCGTTCAAGACGTTTAAGGTGGTTCCACCGGGAATTGGAATCGTTCATCAAGTCAACCTCGAATACCTTGCCAAGGGCATGTTGAATCAGGGCGGGGTGTATTACCCGGACACGCTGGTCGGCACCGATTCGCACACCACGATGATTAATGGGCTTGGCGTCGTCGGTTGGGGTGTTGGCGGCATCGAAGCCGAAGCGGGAATGCTCGGTCAGCCAGTCTATTTTCTCACCCCAGACGTCGTTGGCGTTTACATGACCGGCGAGATGCAGGAAGGCGTTACGGCAACCGACCTTGCCCTGACCGTGACTGAGTTGCTGCGGAAGCACAAGGTGGTCGGTAAATTTGTCGAGTTCTTTGGTCCGGGCGCCCAGAGCCTCCCCCTCACGGATCGCGCGACGATTGCCAACATGGCTCCGGAGTATGGCGCGACGATGGGTTTCTTTCCGGTCGATGAAGAGACGGTCAATTATTTGAAGGCGACCGGCCGGAGTGATGAACACTGTCTGGCTTACGAGAACTACTTCAAGGCGCAGGGCCTGTGGGGAATCCCGAATCAGGGTGAAGTGGATTATACCAGCGTCGTCGATCTCGACCTGAGTTCGGTGACTTCCAGCGTGGCCGGTCCGCGGCGACCGCAGGATCGCATCGATTTGCCTGCCATGAAGAACGCGTTCACTTCCGCCTACAGTCGCCCAGTGGCGGAAGGCGGGTTTGGTAAAAGCGCGGATGATTTCAGCTCAGTCGCCGCCGAACTCTCGTTGAACGGCAACGGTGCAACCCGGGTTGGAAACGGGAGTGTGTTGATTGCCGCGATCACCAGTTGCACCAACACCAGCAATCCGAGCGTGATGCTGGCGGCCGGTTTGGTCGCCAGGAACGCGGTCGAGCGTGGAATGACCGTCAATCCCGCAGTCAAGACTTCGCTTGCGCCGGGCTCGCGGGTGGTGAGTGATTATCTTGAGCGGACGGGTCTGCAAACTTACCTGAACCAGTTGGGCTTCAACCTCGTGGGATACGGATGTACCACCTGTATCGGCAATTCAGGCCCGTTGAATCCGGCTATCGACAAGGCGATTACGGAAAAAGACCTGGTTACCGCAAGTGTGTTGTCTGGCAATCGCAACTTTGAAGCGCGCGTTCATCAGTTGATCAAGGCCAATTTTCTGATGTCACCTCCGCTGGTGGTGGCCTTCGCTTTGGCAGGTCGGGTGGACATTGATTTGAGCTCCGAGCCGATTGCGAAGGACAAAGACGGCAATGATGTTTTTCTGAAAGACCTGTGGCCCAGCCTTCAGGAGATTCGCGACCTTTTTCAATCCGCACTCAAACCCGAGGTGTTCCGAAAACTCTACGCCGACTTCGAATCGCAGAATCCGAAGTGGAATGAGATCCCATCGAGTACCGGCAATGTGTATGAGTGGGACGAGGCGAGTACCTACATCCAGGAGCCGCCATTCTTCACCAACTTCTCGCTCGAGCCCGGTTCGATATCCGAGATTAAGGGTGCGCGGGCGATGGGCGTGTTCGGGGACTCTGTGACGACCGACCACATCTCTCCGGCGGGTGCCATTAAGAAGGATTCTCCGGCGGGGCGATTCCTGAATGAGAACGGAGTCGATCAGAAAGATTTTAACAGCTACGGCAGCCGTCGCGGGAATGATCGCATCATGACGCGCGGAACGTTTGCCAACGTCCGAATCAAGAACCTGATGGTGCCGGGCGTGGAAGGCGGAGTGACGAAGCATCAACCCGACGGCGAAGAGATGTCCATTTACGATGCGGCCGCCAAATACCGCGATGCCGGCATTCCATTGGTCGTGCTGGGTGGGCAGGAATATGGCACGGGCTCCAGTCGCGATTGGGCTGCGAAAGGAACCAAACTTCTCGGCGTCAAAGCGGTCATCACCGAGAGTTTTGAGCGGATTCATCGCAGCAACCTGGTGGGCATGGGGGTTTTGCCGCTGCAATTCAAGGAAGGTAATTCACCGAAATCCCTCGGCCTCGATGGTTCGGAGATTTATGATGTAATCGGGTTGGGATCGGATTTGAAGGCGCAACAGGATCTTACTTTGCGTTTTACGCGGACGAATGGCGAAACCGCTGATGTTCCGGTCACCTGCCGCATCGATACTCCGATCGAAGTGGAGTATTACCAGCATGGCGGAATCCTCTCCTATGTGTTGCGCCAGTTGATTGCCAAGGCGTGATTATGGAGCGCCGGCCTCCGGCCCGGCAGGAGTCGGCACAATGAGCTCGAATGCCGCCCGCCCAGTGTGTTGGCGAGCATTCGTGATTTGATCAAGCAGTGTCTTCTTTTCCAAAATCGAAACGCGAGTATCTCAAGCGCTTGGTTGCGGAGAAAAATATCTGGTCGCATAAGCTTTCGCGGAACGAAGAGGAACTCGGGTTCCGTGGATGGCATGAACGCGGATTTCTTCCGCATTGTGATTTTCCGAACTTGATTCAACTTTTGACGATTCGATTGTCCGATTCGCTGCCGATTAGTCGTAAGCGTGAGTGGGAGCATCTCTTAAAGCTCGAGGACGACCGTGAAAGACGAATGAAACTGGAAGAATATTTGGACAAGGGTTTTGGGAAATGCTGGCTACGGAGACCGGCGATTGCGCGATTATGCGAAGAGGCGCTGTTGCACTTTCACCGAAAGCGGTTCGAACTGCTCGCTTGGTGCGTGATGCCGAATCATATTCACGTTTTGGTAGATGTCTGGAACACGCCGTTGTGGAAGATGATAAAAAGTTGGAAACAGTTCGTGTCCACGCAGGCGCAGAGTATTGTGGTGGAGTGCCAGGCTCCGGTCCGGCACGAAGTGGCGAGATCTGCTGAAATGCCGGGCCGGAGGCCAGCGCTCCAATCGATTCGATGGCAGCGCGAGTATTGGGATACTTTCATGCGGAATGGCGAACAATCGCGCAAGGCCACCCGTTATATTGAAAACAATCCTGTCCGTGCCGGTCTCTGCCGAAAACCGGAGGATTGGCAGTATAGCAGTGCGCGGTTTCGTGATACTTACGGCCAGTTGCAACTGGGTCAGGCAGTTTGAGTTTTAAGCCATGTGTTCGGACAAATTATCCTTATGAACGACGACCATCTCTATTTTGCGGGGCAGATAGTCAGCCAGGCCGATGACAAACATCCGGCCGATGATTTGCTGCGTGCGTACTTTCAGCGG
>CALBIE010000627.1 GCA_937893495.1 uncultured Verrucomicrobiales bacterium
CGGCCCGAGGGGTTGCAACATCGAACGAATGTCCGGCCTGGGTAGCGGTTGCCGATCGGGTTGCGCGGTGTCGATGCGGGCATCGAGCCAGTTGCCTTCCTCGATGAGCGCCGCAAACATGCGCAGTTGCCCGCAAGTGCGCGCGGTTTCACCACGGACACGCGGCTCGGGCAAGGCGGTTTCGGCGGTCGTGCATTCGACCAGATCGTCCACGACTGATTCTATATTCGCCGCGATGGCGCGCAGGAAGGCGGCCTTCTCCTTGCCCGACTTGTTAACGTATCGGGTGAAGGCGCTTTGTGCCAATTCGGCGACGGCATTGACGTCCTCGGACGAGATGCCGACATACGCGGGCTCAAGGGATTGATCGTTGGCCGGATTGACTCCGTGAAATGGAGCGCCGTGATCGTGAAGGGTGACGCCCGCCACGAGGGAGCGTCCAGTCATGCTGGTTTTCATGGGTAAAGACCTACTCGACGGTTACGGATTTGGCGAGGTTGCGCGGTTTGTCCACATCGCAGCCGCGGGCGACGGCGATGTGATAGGAAAGGAGTTGGAGCGGAATGACTTCCAGCAACGGCATCATGCATTCCCACGTTTTCGGAATGTAGATGACGTCGTCCACCTTGTCTTTGATGTGGGTGTTGTCCTCGGTGACAATGGCGATGGTCGGGCCTTTGCGCGCCTTGATTTCCTCGAGATTGGAATAGGTCTTCTCGTAAAGACCGTCAGTGGGGAGCAGGATGACGGTGGGCGTCTTCTCATCGATCATCGCGATGGGACCGTGCTTCATTTCCGCGGCGGGATAACCTTCGGCGTGAATGTAGGAAATCTCCTTCAACTTCAGCGCGCCTTCCAGCGCGACGGGGAAGTTGTATTGCCGGCCAAGGAAAAAGAAATCCTCGCACTGCGAGTATTTGAGCGCGATCTCCTTAATCTTGTCGTTCTGTTCGAGAATCTTCTGAATCTGCGCGGGCACTTCTTCCAGTGCCTTGAGAATCTGTGCGCCACGGCGATTGGACAGCATTCGGATGCGTCCCATGAGCAGGGCAAACATGGTGAGCACGGTGACCTGGGAAACAAAGGCCTTCGTGGAGGCGACGCCGATTTCCGGACCGGCGTGGAGGTAGATGCCGCCATCGGCTTCGCGGGCGATGGTGCTACCAACTACGTTGCAGATGGAGAGTACTTTGTGGCCGCGTCGTTTGGATTCGCGCAAGCCGGCCAACGTGTCGGCGGTCTCGCCGGATTGCGTGATGACCAGGCAAAGCGTGTTCTTTTCAATAGGGGCGTTGCGATAGCGAAACTCGCTGGCGTACTCGATTTCGACAGGAATGTGCGCCATCTCCTCAATGAGGTATTCGCCGACCAACGCCGCGTGCCAACTCGTGCCGCAGGCCGTTATGACGATGTGGTCAACCGCCCGCAACTCCGCGATGGTCATGTTGAGGCCGCCGAACTTGGCGGTCGATTCTTCGTAATCCAATCTGCCACGGATGGCGTTCTTGACCGTCTGGGCCTGCTCAAAGATTTCCTTGAGCATGAAGTGATCGTAGTCACCCTTCTCGGCCGACTCCGCTTCGTACTCGATCTTGCTGATTTTGTAGGAGGAGTCGCCTTCGGTCACCGTCTCCATCTTGAAATTGTCCTGCCAAAGGGTGATGACATCGTAGTCATTCAGGTAGATGACGCGTTTCGTATAAGCGACGATGGCGTTGGCGTCGCTGGCGAGAAAGTTTTCCTCATTGCCGATGCCAACGATCAGCGGCGAACCACGGCGCGCACCGACCATGACATCGGGGAAGTCCTTGCAAATGACAACGATTCCGTAAGTGCCAACGACCTCTTTCAGAGCGCTTTTGACAGCCTGCGCCAGGGGATGCGTGGTCGCATCCTCCTTCTTTTCCTCCGGGGAAAGTTCGGCGTAATAGTCTCCGATCAAGTGAGCCAGTACTTCGGTGTCGGTTTCGGATTTGAAATCGTGTCCCTTCTTCTTGAATCTTTTGCGGAGCGAATCGTAGTTCTCGATGACGCCGTTGTGGACGATGGCAATGTTTCCTGATTGGTCGAGATGGGGATGCGAATTTTCGTCGGTCGGGAGTCCGTGGGTGGCCCAGCGGGTGTGACCCATTCCCACACAGCCGACGATCGGGTCTTCCTTGGCCAGAATCGCCAGACCTTCGTCGATTTTCCCCTTTCTCTTGCGGGTGTGTATGGCGTTTTCATGCAGCACCGCGACGCCAGCGCTGTCATAACCGCGATACTCGAGCCGACGCAGACCTTCGATAACAATGGGTGATGCTTGCTGTTTGCCGATGTAGCCGATAATTCCGCACATAATGACTGACTGCGTGTTTGCAGGGTGTTGGTTCTTGCGCTGTTTGCTGGCAAAAGGTTATAGGGGTGGCCAAGTTGTTCGCAAGAAAAGGTTTTGATGCATGAGTGAGTCTGGAATTATTTCAAACATCGGCAGCAAGGTGCTGGCAATTGTCATGGGAGGGGGACAGGGCACACGGCTTTTCCCGTTGACCAAGGATCGGTCCAAACCGGCGGTCCCGCTCGTGGGGAAATATCGCATTGTCGATATTCCCATCTCCAACTGCATCAATTCCGGCATCAGTCGTATTTACCTGTTGACCCAGTTCAACACCGCGTCGCTGCATCGCCACATCTCACAGTCGTACAAATTTGACCATTTCAACAACGGTTTTGTGGAATTGCTCGCCGCCGAACAGACGTTGACGAGTACCTCATGGTATCAGGGCACCGCCGACGCAGTGCGGAAAAATCTCGTTCACCTGCTCAACTTCGACTGGGAGCATGTTCTGATTCTCAGTGGCGACCAATTGTATCGGATGGATTTTTCGAAGATCATCAAGGAACACATCGATAATTCGGCTGATTTGACCGTGGCGACTATTCCGGTGGACCGCGAGGCGGCCAAGGAGTTCGGCATCATGCAGATTGATGCCAGCCATCGAATTACCCGGTTCGTCGAGAAGCCGAAGGAGGATGACGTGCTGGATTCACTGACCATCCCGAAGGATTCGTACGCGGATTTTGGTATCAAGGGGAACGAAGAGTTGCTGCTGGCCTCGATGGGCATTTATGTCTTTAAGCGGAAAGTCCTTTTTGAACTGCTGGATAGTGATCATACGGATTTTGGCAAACACATTATTCCGGGCGCCATTGAGGAGCGGAAAGTCTTCAGCCATGTCTTTCAGGGTTACTGGGAGGACATTGGAACGATTCGGTCCTTTTTCGAATCGAATCTGGACGCGACCTCGGATCTGCCGAAGTTCAATTATTTCGATATGTC
>CALBIE010000628.1 GCA_937893495.1 uncultured Verrucomicrobiales bacterium
GCGCGTCGACGGTGGGTTGCAGCGAAATAGCGGAAGGGAGCGATGACGATGTGGCCGTCGATTCCTACGCGGTGACCGCGGTGGGGCCGGGAAATGGGTATGTGACGTTGATCGCAGGGGATGGCTTGGCGTTTACTCCGAGAGCCGATCCGGTGAGCGTGATGGTGTTCAAAGTTGCGGACACGCTGTATCCCGGGGAATTGAAGATCATTCTCCCGCCCAATCCGTTGAACGAAATGCTGACCATGCAGCAGGTGGTGGATCTGGCGGGCAAGACTCAAGATTACGAATTCCAGTGGCGCATCGCGGCGCCGGTGGACGGCTTGCCGCCAGCGATGGATCGGAACAACGACGATCCGGGATCGCAATGGCTGCCACTGGCGGCGGCCAAGTATGCCGATGGAGTCCGGGCCGTGCTGGGGGAATCGGCCGATATCCAGGCATTGACGGACAATTATCTGATCATGAGATACCGCGCAGTCGGCGCCGCATTCTCGCCGGGGTCGAAGAATTGGTCCGCGTGGACGGACCCGCAACTGGCCGAAGGGTGGATCAAACGAGTTCTGGCGGGAATCAATCCCTTCAATCAACGAGTCACCGACCTCTACAATAACACGGTCAACACAGACGTCAGCCTGTTGACGCAGGCCGGTCAGCGATGGGAGGGAGACGTGGCGTTGAACGCCGATTCGATTAATAACTACGGACTGATCGAGATTTACGAGACGGTGATGGGACGGGGAAAAAACCTGAGCATTGACGCGGGGATCAACTATGGACCGGCCAACGACGCGTTGCTGCTGGCGGCCGGATACATCAACGATCTTTACATGCTGGAGGGCAACGAAGCCTGGGCGGATTCAGCGAATCCGACAATTGGTATCGGAACCAAGGACAAGACCTACGGGGACATCGCCACGGCGCTGTTTTCCTTCAAGGGACAATTGCCGTCGTTGTTGGAAGAAGAATTGGCGTTGTTGAGAGGGCGGGATGATTTTCTGCTGCCCGGGGTGGAGGTTCGACCTGTCTATAATCGGTTGGTGTGGAATTACACGAGAGGCATCGACTCGGGAGAAGTGATCTATGCGCTGAACTACAATATTCTGGATCAGAATTTTGATGGAGCCGTCAACGCGGGAGACGCGCAGCGGTTGTTTCCCCAAGGCCACGGAGATGCCTATGGACATTACCTGACAGCGTTGAAGGGATACTATTCTCTGTTGTTAAACTCGAAATTCGATTGGGTCCCGCGAATTGAAGCGGTGACGGTGTTGGGTAAGCCGATTTCAGTCGATTATCTGGATGAAAGGAAGTTTGCATCGGCAGCGGTTGCTGTGGCGCGGGCGGGTAAGCAGATCTTTGATCTGACCTGGCGAAAGGATTATCACTCCGGAGAAGGAAACGGATGGGATGATTTCAAGGCGTCGCGAGCAAACAGTTCGCGCAAGGTTCCGACAACGAGGTATTGGGGAATGGATCATTGGGCGACGCGGGTCGGAGAGGGAGCGTATCTGAACTGGATGGTGGGGAATGCGATTCTGCCGGCAGTCGATCCGGATCCATCGCACGAGGGAATTCAAAAGATTGACCGCACGACGGTGCCGGAGTTGAAGGAGTTGGCCATGGTGGAACAGAGCCTTCAGACGGCGATTGACAATGCCGAGGCGGGAATGACGCCGCTGGGACTGCCGGAAAGCGCGGTGCCGTTCGACATCAATCCAGCCTTGGTGACCGGGGCAAAACCGGAGACACACTTTGAACAAGTGTTCGAGAGAGCCAAAGTGTCTTTAAACAATGCGATGATCGCTTTTGACGATGCCAAGGACGTAACACGATTGATGCGCTCGGAGGCGGATTCATTGGACGATTTTCGCAATCAGGTGAATCACCAGGAGCTGTCGTACACAAATCGGTTGGTTGAGGTTTATGGCACACCCTACACGGATGATATTGGGCCGGGCAGACTCTATAAGCAGAGCTATGCGGGACCGGATTTTGTGCATTATAACTATGTGGAATTACCGGAGGCGACCTTTCCGGAACTCTGGAGTTACACCGAAAGTGATGGTCCGCTGACGCTCGAGATCAATGATCTCCCCGCGAATTGGTTGACGCAGGTGAACTCGGATGCGGGGAGCTTCAATGTTGGGATTACCCACATCACATTCAACCTTGGACCGCACGGGTTTTATGATAAACCGGTCAACTGGACCGGTCGGAGGGCTGCGCCGGGTAAGATTCAACAGGCAATCTCTGAGCTGATTTTGGCCCATACACGGGCCCGGCAGGCGGTGAACGACGCCATTGGGGCTCGAAATGATTGGGTCGTTTCCCAAAGCCTGGTCCAGGCGCAGTTCGCGACGCAATCTGAAATTCGCGATAAGCAGCGAGACTTGCTGGCGGCGGAGCAGGCATTGGGCACGGTGAAATTTGCCGCCAGTATCGTTCAGGATAGCTTGGACCTTTATAAGGAGTTTACGGATAAACTGGCGAACTCGTTGTCGGAGAGCCTGCCGCAGGTCTTGATCGCGGGTCTCGCTGCCGGATCGGATTTCACGGCGCCGGCTCGCGGGGCGATCAAAGCGGCCAATGCGGCTTCCCTTTCCGGAATCTCGATCGCGAAATTTGCCGTTAAACAGGCCACTGATGCGCTGGATTTTGCGACCCAAACAGCGAAGCAGTGGAGTGAGTTTGATTACATCGGATCCCGTGAACTGACAATGGAGCAGCGGCAGGCGGTGCTCGATCTGGCGAATCAACTGAGCGAATCACAAACCCACCTTTGGACGATCAATGAAGCATTGCGAAAGCAGGAAGATGCCGAACGCAATTACCGTGCGATCCTAGCGGAGGGTGACCGTATACAGCAGGAACGAGAAGTCTTCCGGCAGCGGGCCTCGGCCGTGATTCAGGGATACCGAACTCGCGATGCCGCGTTCCGGGTTTTCCGGAACGAGAAGCTCGAACGGTACAAATCGCTCTTCGATTTGGCGGCGCAATATGCCTTCATGGCGGCGCAGGCGTATGACTATGAAACCGGCCTTCTTGGCAAACAGAATGGCCGCGACTTTCTAAGCCGCATCGTTCAGTCCCGTGCGTTGGGAGTCATGAAAAACGGCGAGCCGCAATTTGCGGGGAGCAACACGGGCGATCCCGGACTTTCCAGTGCAATGGCCGAGATGTTCAACGATTGGTCGGTCCTTAAAGGGCGGCTGGGATTCAATAATCCGGACAGTTACGGCACGACAGTCTCGTTGCGCACGGAGAACTATCGCATTCTGCCCGCGACCGACGGCGATTCGAATTGGCGGGACGTGCTCAATCGGGGAAGAATGGAAAACCTATTGGATGATGCGGATGTGCGCCGATTCTGCCTCCAGATTGATCCCGGCAACGGACTGCCGGTGCCGGGAATCGTGCTGGACTTCAGCACCGTCATCGCCAACGGCTTAAACCTCTTCGGCGAATCCCTTGCCGCGGGAGATCACGACTTCAGTCCAAGCAAATTCGCGACCAAGATATTTGCCGCCGGCGTGGCGTTCGAAGGGTACCGGGGAATGGACAATCCGTCCGCCAACAGCGGTGCCGTGAATTCAGCCGGCGGATCCTCGCCCAGCGAACCAAGTGTCACCTTCCTGGATTCGCAATCGTTGGCTGCTACGCCCGACATCTATTTGATTCCAGTGGGAGTCGATTCCATGCGAAGCCCGCCTTTGGGAGACACGAGCGCGATTCGGACCTGGAACGTCGATGACGTGACGATACCGCTGCCGTTCAATATCGGTGGATCAGACTTTTCGACCAAACAGTTATGGCAATCGAGTGAATCGTTGTCTGAACAACTCTTCAGTGTGCGTAAACATCAGTCGTTTCGACCGGTATCGTCCGCGTCGGTCTTCAGTCAAAACATCTACTTCGGAAGCGCATTGTCGTATTCGCAATACACCAACCGCCGGTTGATCGGACGATCGATCTGGAACAGCAAATGGAAACTGGTCATTCCGGGGTACGAGCTGCTGAACAATCCGAACGAGGGATTGGATCGGTTCATTCAAACCGTCAAGGACGTCAGGCTGCATTTCGTGACCTATTCGTATTCCGGGAATTAGACTGAATGCCGGCAGGGCGAACCGGTTTGGCGCGGATGGATGGCCCCGGGAGGGGCAATAGATATTAGC
>CALBIE010000629.1 GCA_937893495.1 uncultured Verrucomicrobiales bacterium
CCGATGTAAAAAGGACGGGATCTGAATCGGCATCCGTGGGTCGGCCTTGCCATCCGTGGGGGCACAATCCGAAATGGTTCATGGAGAGAAACGAGCCGGTCGTGCATCGCAGCCATGAACCCGAAATCCCCCTCACGCGCCCTTCCGCCTGCGCGCTGCTTCGGCGCAACAAGCCGGGCACCCTCTCCCCCATCGGGGGAGAGGGACGGGGTGAGGGGGCGTCCCGGTTCATTGACAGCGGCGGTAGTGACATCGCATCGCATCCATGGACGTTCGGCGGAAAGTCCGGCTTGCGTACTTCTCCAACTCAGCACTGGTTGTCCGTCACCCTCATTCTGTCCCGGGCTGAAAGCCCGAAAGCGCGAAGCATAGGCCTTCAGCCGGAACAATGCAGTTGAAGCGGCAGGAGCGCGGACTTCAGTCCGCAGAAGTGTCCACTTTCCACCAACGTTCTCGCACTTCTCCAAGTCGTCGGCACCCAACACCGTTTTGTGTTTCAGAACCACCCATCGAAATCCACGTAAACCGATTCGCAAATCCACGTTTCTGCGGAATGAATTCCGCGCTCCATCTGCATCGTTCCGGTTCAGGCCCATGTTGAAATGTGGGACGAGGTCGCGGCCTGAAAGGTCGCCAGCAACTTCGCAATCTTTCTGGCGACCTTTCAGGCCGCCCTCGTTCTCTATCCGTGACGCAGGGCTGAAGCCCTGCGCTTTGTGCTGCCGGGCATTCAGCCCGGACTTGAGGTTGGCGGTCAGCGCGTGGGAAGAGAAATGGTAGGAGGGAGGATAGAAACCATCCGGTTTGTATTTTCCTCTCATCATTGTTGGATGACGTAAAACCATAACTCTTATCGGGATTTCTTGCCACCGTGCGGCAACGCAAGCCGCTTCAGGTCCGGCAAATCGTAAAACTTCAAGGCCTCTGGCACGGCATTGTGAATGTGCTTATGGGCATCAGGCATTGTCATCAGTTCATGCCATGACTTCAATCCGACCTGCACAGTACGCGCGCCAATCACCGACGGCTCCAATGTCGCCGCGTGAAGGGCAGGCGGAGCGGTTTCACCGTAGGCAATCAGGTGAACCGCCATGCCCTCGTTCTGCCCGGCAAGCCAACGGGCGCAGACCAGCAGGTCCTCAGTGCGCATGCCGAGCCAACTTTTTCCCAGCATATAAGCGATGTAATAGTCGGCACCGTAAAACCGCCAGTTGTGCGTCTTCGTCTCGCCCATGTCGCGCACGTCCACCACCAGAACCGGATGGCCGCGTGCATGCATGGCCAGGGCACCCGTCACCACGGAATTCATTCCCGATTCCGGCGCCATCAAAATCGGCAGCTTTCCACTGCCCGGCCAATACAAACCGGGAAGGACGATGCCCGGTTCGGGATGAAAAATGATTCGTTGCGGCACACCTTCGACGGACACAAACTCGACGCGTGGTTCGGGAATCTCATCCAATGGCCGGACTCCCGCGACCTTGCGCGCAACTTCCCGAGTGACCTTGGATCCCATTCCCCCAATCCGTTTTTCGTAGTCGGTGAACAAATCGTGCATCGACCGCTCGCCTTCCATCCGCAACACCTGCCCCTCGGGAGTGACCCGCAACTCCGCGTCTGAAAGAACCGGCACTTCGTCCTCCTCGAACACCTCAACCCGCCTCTCCTGCAACCAACGCGCGAAAAACCGCACGGCCCCCTCACGCAGTCGCCGGGTGAACCCGTGCTTCTCATTCGCCTCGATCAAGTCAATGCGCTCCGGATGACCGAGCATGGTGTAGGCGCGCTTGGCCTGCCGAAACGCCTCCCACGTTCCCTCGATGGGAACGAAATCCTTCGTCGCCGAAAGTATCAGCGTCGGTTTCGGAGCTCGCGTTAGAATGAAATCCGGATGGTCGAATCCTTCGCCAATCTGCGCGCGGAGATTCTGCTCGGCATCGCCCGGACCGGGGCTTTCGTTCTTGCGCCGATGGGTCGTCATGAAACAACCGGGCGCGGCAGCGGTAATCCGGTCGTCATAGGCCATCAGATAACTCGTCAGGTTTCCGCCGCCCGAGTTTCCAGTGCAACCGATGCGTTGCGGATCTACATCGGGGCGGCTGATAAGGTAATCAATCCCGCGAATCGCATCCCAGAGCATGTAACTTCCCAGGCTGCGCCCGAGCAGGATGGGAGCCACTCCCAGATTCTGATGCTCGCCGCTGCCGCGCTGCAGCGGTTTACCGTCCCGCCCGATGAGTTGTTTGCGTTCGCCCTGCCCGATGGGATCAAAACACAGCACGATGAATCCGTTTCGCGCCAGCAGACGATTCGCCTTTTGATAGGAACTGTAGGCCTTGCCGTTCTCCGAATGTCCGCACGGATGCAGAATCGCGGGAAACGGACCCGGACCATCCGGTCGATACACATTGCCGGTCACATGAAAGCCCGGCTGGCTTTCATACAACACCTTCTCAATCACATAGCCGTCGCAATCAATCGTTCCGGTCACTTTCGCGTTCAATGGATTGCGATTCGGCATTGGCCCGAACGACCACGAGAGAAACCTGCGACGCTTCTGCTGATAAGCCCGAAATTTTTCCGGCGAAGCCAACGCCACCTCCAACTCCTTCAATCGCTCATCCAACGCCGCGTGTACCTGCTTGCGCAGATACGAGCGCATCATCTGCTCTGTCTTGTCCGAGTTGAAATCACGCGGCAAGACGCGCTCATGAACTGTCTCCAGCAATGGTGGGGCGAGGCTACGCCGAGCCTCTGACTTGGTTTTAGGTTTGAGATCAGAGGCTCCGCATAGCGTCGCCCCACCGGAGAATATGTTTATTGCCAACAACAAGCAGGCAATCGCAAGCCAACGTGTAGAGAAAGAATTCATGGCTAGTTCGGTCGATGAAGGAAAGCAGCAACCCGATAAAACAACAACTCTTTCTATGGGTCACATGGCAATGGTGGGGCGAGGCTATGCCGAGCCTCCGATTAGCAGCCGACAGGCAATTTCAATCGAGCGCAAGCTGCAGTACAAGCAGAGGAGCAAGGTGAACAGATATCGCCCAAAGGCACACACCGCGAAAATCTGAACCAACCATCAACGTAACTGTCTTTAGGCATTTATCGCCATACCCCGACATCACGTTCTCCGGCCATTTCGGGCTGGGAGCCTTGTCGTTTTTGGTTCAGCACCCGAGGCCATCCAGGCGAGGATGTCATCGGTGGTCATCACGTAACCCCAAACTCGGCCGAAGAGTATCTGCGTTGCCTCGGCACTGCCGGGGTCCAGATTGGCACACGCATCGGCCGCGATGATGACATGAAAGCCTCGGTCAGCGGCGTCGATTGCCGTGGCCAAAACACACTGATCAGCAGCCATGCCGGTGAGAATCAGCGTATCAATCTGCATGTTGCGCAAAAACAGATCGATCGGTGACGAGTGGAACGCACTGCTGGTGTTCTTGTCGAAAATCAGTTCGCCCTCACGAGCCGCGACCCGGGCCTCAATCTCGTAGGCCGGGTCGCCCTTGACGGCCATGTGCCCTCCGGCTTCGTCGGTCGCGGCCAATGCCGCCTGTTCCCTTCCGCGCCGCCGAATCACGAGGTCTGATCCATCCGGAAGCTGGGTGCCGTGCCGGGTAAAGAACACCCGCCGGTTCATATCGCGAAACGTGGCCTGCAATCGTTGGATGTTGGCGATCATTTCCTCTGCCCGCTTCAGAAAGCCCTCGTGCAATTCCGCACTGTGCTGGGCAACCGTATGAGCCAGGTGTCCCTCGGCATTCAGGGAATACCCCTGCACGTCGATCACGCCCAGCGCGGCCGATTCCCGATGAATCGGCAGCTTGAAATCAAAGCCTGCTCCCGGCCATTCGGAATCTTCCAGCAATGCAATCTGTTTCATCGTTTCTTCGCGACCGGATACCGCCGCACTTTGACATCGTTTTTCTGCCGCTTCCCCGGCGTGCTGCGACCATCGGTGATGAGTTGTTCCAACAGCGCTTTCATTGAGCTGACGCGCTCGGGCTGTTCACCGGCAAGATTCCTTGTTTCGGCAAGATCCTTCGAAAGGTCATAAAGCTGAACTGCCTGACCGTCATCACCCTTGGTCCAACCGCCGGAACCCGGCGCGAGGATGAGTTTCCAATCGGCATCGCGCAGGCTGGGAATGCCGCGGATGGACGCGCTGACGGCATTCTCACGGACCGGTTTATTGTCTCCCTTGAGCAGGGGCATCAGACTGAAACTGTCTTCACCCGCATTGGGGGGAAGTTTTGCGCCGAGAACTTCAGAAAAGGTCGCCAGGAGATCG
>CALBIE010000630.1 GCA_937893495.1 uncultured Verrucomicrobiales bacterium
CCGGCCAGGGAATCAGCCGATTTGGCGTGAATCGCCGCAATAACGTCGAATCCCAAGTGCCGAAACTGCGCGCCGAAAACGGACTCAAGGGACCGGTTGATCATTCCGTTCCGTCGCTGATTGTCCGCTCTCCGGAAGGCGAATTGAAGACCATTGTCTTTGGTTACGCGTGCCACAACACGACGCTGAGTTTCTACCAATGGTGCGGCGACTACGCCGGCTTTGCTCAACTCACGTTGGAGAGAAATCATTCCGGTATCACGGCAATGTTCTTTCAGGGCTGTGGGGCCGATCAGAATCCGCTTCCCCGCCGCACTGTTGAACTGGCGCAACGCTACGGATCGATGCTGGCCAGCGCAGTCGAAGAAGTGTTGCTTCAGAATCCGGAGGAATTAGAACCGAATCTGAGGACGGAAATGGAAATGCTCCCATTGAAATTGGGCGCCGAACCCACCCGCGAGGAACTCGAAACCATGGCAGCGGGTAGCGCCGCCAGCTACCGCACTCGTTGGGCCAAGCGCCTGCTCCAGCAACTGAACGACGGCAAACCGTTTATCCGCGAGTATCCTTATCCGGTGCAGGCCTGGCGGATGGGGAAACAGGCGTGGATTACCATGGGAGGCGAAGTGGTTGTGGACTACTCGTTGCGCTTTAAAAACGAATATGGCCCGACCACCTGGGTGGCGGGCTATTGCAACGACGTGATGGCCTACATTCCTTCGCGCCGAGTGCTCGTCGAAGATATTCCACCACGCGCGTCGGGTCGCTGGGGTTACGAGGGGAACACTTCAATGATGGTCTATGGGATGCCCGCCCACCGTTGGGGCGATAGCATCGAGGATGATATCGGTTTTGCCGTGCGGCGATTGATGGAGAATGCGTCCAAGCCGCAATCTCCAAAATAAAAATAGACTTTCATCCCTTGCCTCGGGGTCCATCCCTGTCAAACTGTTCGGGCACAATTGTTTGGGCTGTTGTCCAGCCCGCGCCCGATCCAAAAACTCAATCTTTAGTAGCAGCCGAGGTAACGCGTGCCACGCCGTAGCTGAGCGAAGGCGGGAGGCTCAAACTCCTTCGGAAAAACCAATGGGATCGGAGCCTGCCAACGGACGGGTCGGCAAATGTGGGGTGGGTCTCCGACCCGCCAGTTCCGGGAACCTCTGGTTCCCCGGACACGTCCAGGCTCAATTGCGTTCCCGGTAACCGCGCCCTCAGAGAGGCCGGGACCGGCAGGTCGGAGACCTGCCCCACGCCGCGAAGCTCCGCCACCGGAGGGCACGAGTTCGTGGGTTTCATGCCGCACGATTCTCGTGCTCGGATTCTCCCCAGGTCGGCTGCTCCAGTTTTATCGGTTTGCCGCACAAGTCCCTACTTCTCGTCATCGTCATCGTCGTCATCATCATACTCCTCTTCTTCATCCTCTTTAGCGTCCCCGGAATCATCGTCGTCGGAAGAATCTTCGTTATCCTTTTTGTCCCCGTCCTCGGCTTCCGAATCATCACTCGATTCGTCGGCATCTCTGAATTGCAATTGTTCGGGCGTTGCCGTGGCGAGGCCTGGTTCCACCGTCGCCAAATCGGCCGGACGCTCGACCTTGATCCGCCGCAATTCATCCGCCGCCGGCAGGTCATCGAGACTCGCAAGTCCGAAGTATTCAAGAAACAAGTCGGTGGTTGCGTAGAGGGAAGGCCTTCCCACCACTTCCGCCTTGCCGCAGGACTCCACGAGCTCTCTTTCCAAAAGCGTCTGCATCGTTCCATCCACGGATACACCCCGAATCTGCTCGATTTCGGCCCGAGTAACAGGCTGCCGATAGGCGAGAATGGCCAGAGTTTCGAGGGCAGGTTGCGACAACCGGGTAGGCCGTTGCTTTTCCCCCAGCAGCGCCTTCAACCACGGCGCGTATTCGGGCAGGCTGACGAACTGCCAGGCGCCGGCCACGCAGACGAGTCGGAAACTGTGGCTGTTTTCATCATACTCCTTCGCGAGTTGCTCCAAAGCGGCATCGACGGCGTCCGGCTTGGATTTCTTGAATGCCTGAGCCTCGGCGGAATCTGCGGATTGCTCGGCGGCGGCGGCAAACACCTGACGAAGTTCCTTCGGGCTAAGTGGCTTCTGCGAAGAAAACAGCAGCGCTTCGAGGACGGATTTAAGTTCCATGGTTACTGCGTCGGCGACTCTGTTTCGACTGCTTCAGCCTCAGGCTCATCGGCAAAGGTCATCTTTTGATGTTCCTCGGGCGCAACGACAATCTCGATATCCGAAAAGGGTTCGCCCTGTTCAACCAACACGGTCTTCATCCGGATGAGCTCCAATAGCGCGAGAAAGGTCACCACTACCTCGGTCCGGCTCATGGCATCTTCGAACAAATCCGTGAAGCTCACCCGGGGCTGCTCGAGCAGGCGATTGCGGATGATTTCGATCTTTTCACTGACCGTCCATTTATCGGCGAAAATCTCCCGGGTTCCCCGAGCATCGAAGCGCTGCAGAATCTGGTTCACCGCGCTCAACAGATCGAACACCGAAACTTCCAATGGCCCCGGCTCCTTCTTGAGGTCCGCTTTCGGAGCGCGCCGCCGATAAATATCTTCCTGCGCGATCTCGCGTTCCTTCAATTGCGCGGCGCTGTCCTTGAATTTCTTGTACTCGACCAACTGTCGAATCAGTTCCCACCGCGGATCCTCCTCCTCCTCCTCTTCGCCTTCCACAATCACCTGTTTATCTACGGGCAACAACTCCTTGCTCTTGATGTACATCAGCGAAGCGGCCATCACGAGAAATTCGCCGGCAACCTCCAGATCGAATTGGCGCATCATGTCGATGTACTTGATGAACTCCTCGGCAATCTGGGTCAGGTTGACCTCGTAGATATCGACTTCCTGTTTCTTGACCAGATACAGGAGTAAGTCCAGCGGGCCTTCAAAGATTTCGAATTGGACTTTATACTCAGTCATGTTCAGCCCGCCTTCCCGATCACTGGAACGGGCCAGATTATCCTCCAGTGCCTGACTTGGCAATCTCGCGAGCGAACCCTGGTCGTCCTTACCTTTCCGGGTCTTGGCCGTCAGTTCGGCGAGGGTGTCCGAAAAATTAATCGCCGGGGCCGGCCGCGCCAAAGCGCTTGAAAGTATCGACTCCACCCGAGCCGATATGCGGTTTATCAATTTCGGCTGCGGACTGGATGGTTCAGCGTCAGATTCGCCTTCCCCGGTCTCGTCATCAATCTCAGCAACTGCTTCACCTTCAACAACTTCCGCTGAATCTGATGCTTCCACTGAAGGAGTTGATTCGGCATCGGCCTCTACACCTTCATTCCTTAATTCCAAAGCATCGCCATTATCGGGTGAGACACTTGCCGTCTCCACCTCGAGGGGTAAATGCAATTCATTCGGATCGGGCTCATTGACCGATTCGACCTCCGCTTCAGTTAACTCATCCACGGTCTCTGGTGGGTCAATTTCCTCCCCGGTCTCAACATTTTTCTTCGGAGTCAAATCCTTGTCCCCGGGGAAACCATAGGCCTTCACCGCATATGCTTTCGAGTCGTCCCGTAATCCGGTGTCGCAGGCGAGCACGAGATTGGCATCCGATTTTGAAAGCTCGTCGTCATTCGACCATGCAGGAGTGATATCGAACGCCCCGGCAGGTTTCATTACGGATTCAACTTCTTCCACACTCTCGGAATCGTTCACCTCCGAAACGAGCGCGGCCACCTCCGCCATTATTTCCGCCTCGGAGATTTCTGCCACCAGCGGAACCGGTGGGACACTCAATCCGGTCAACACTTCAGGTTCCAAAGATATCTCAGCCGGAACTTCCGCGACTGCCACCGTCATCTTAGGCTGCTTCGTGGGCTTGTCCCGATCCGTCATAACCCGATTTCGATTGTAGGGCATGGCAGCGATGGGCTGTTTCAGCGCGGCCACAAAGAGCCGGGAAATCACCAGTGTGATTCCCACCAATCCCAATACCATTGTGAAGGCGCCCATCAGCGGGTTGAGTATATAATTTCGGAGGACTTAGGCACGCTTTTTCCTCGATTGCATTTTCGCCAATGAAGGTTGACGCTTTTTCCGTCATGAAAGTCATCACCGACGAACGCTGCACACAATATCGCGCCACCGGCCATCCCGAGCGACCGGCGCGCATCACCGGTTCCCTGGAGCGATTGAAAACGCAGGATGCGCTGCCCATTGATTGGGAATCGCCCGTCGTTGTCTCGGAAGAACAAATCCTCCGCGCCCATTCGCGGGAACATTTCGCCAATGTGAAGAACCCGTCCGGTCCGTTCGACGGCGACACGCCGGCGTATCCGGATATTTACGAACACGCCACCCGATCCCTCGGTTCCGCTCTCAAGGCGCTCGAACTGGCCCGCAAGGGGGAGACCGTCTTCAGCCTCATTCGACCACCGGGCCATCACGCGACACCAAACCGCGCGATGGGTTTCTGTTACTTCAATTCCGTGGCCATCACCGTGCTTGAAGCGCTGGCGACGGGTGCAAAGAAGGCGGCCGTGTTCGATTTTGATGTGCATCATGGCAACGGCACAGAGGCAATCCTGCTTAACAAACCGGGGGCCTTCTTTCATTCCATTCACCAGCACCCTTGTTATCCGGGCACTGGGACCGAAAATGTCGGCGACAACTGTTTTAATTATCCGGTGGCCCCGCGCACGCCCCGCGAAGAATACCGCAAGGTTCTGACCCGGGCCCTCGACGCCCTGAAGAAACAGAAGCCTGATTTTATCGCCGTGTCCGCCGGGTTTGACGCCTATGCCCATGATCCGCTGGCCCAGGAAACACTGGAAGCCGAAGACTTTCACTGGCTGGGGAAATCCATTCGCGACATCGGCGTGACAACGGTGAGCCTGCTGGAGGGCGGTTACAGCAATGACCTGCCCGAACTGGTAATGGCGTATCTGATGGGGTTGAATGGGAAGTAACTCGATGCCTCAAAGTAGATCCCGAAGGAATCGGGAAATCTCGTCGTGGTTTCCAATCGTCCGGAGGAGCAGTACGGCTTTGTGCCGTGTCATCAGGATTCGTAATTCCAGCCCAACTCGGACCTCGTAAACATCCCGTCCAAGTTTTCTCAACCCAAGCCCGGCGTGCCGATGCGGCTCGCCGAAGACGGACACAATCTTTTTCAAGGCGTCGCGAATTCGGGCCTGATCGACCGTCGATAGCTTTTCAAACTCCCGACAAAACCTTTTGTCTTGCTGAATTATCACAAAGCGAAGGGCACTGTCGTCCCATCCTCGATGGCCTTTTCTCCCGTATCCTTCAGTTTCCTGATGGCAGTGTCCACTTCATCATCCGTCAGGCCGTATTCCCGGTTCAGATAATCCAAGTCGCCCTCACTTACCGGCTCCAGTTTTACAACCTGGCCATTGTGCATGATGCCAATCGACCGACCCGCTATGGCTGCGTCGCAAAGCGACTCCAGACTCTGGCTGGCTTCGGCTGTCGTGCAGGTTTTCATAGAAGCATTCTTACAACATCGCGCCCGCCTTCGCAAGATTGTCGTCGATTCCAGTGAAGTTCTCTGGCTCAATTGTGCCGCTTTTCACTCCCGAACAATGCCGAGACTAAATCTCCCACCGAAACGCTGCGAATGGGCGACGTCGTCCGAGATGATTGCCTACCACGACCACGAATGGGGCGCGCCTGTGCATGACGAGCGATTGTTATTCGAGTTCCTGATTCTCGAGGGGGCGCAGGCGGGGTTGAGCTGGGAAACCATCCTCAAAAAACGGGACAACTATCGAAAGGCGTTCGACCGGTTCGACGCGAAGAAAATCGCGCGGTACGACCAGCGCAAGATTGATTCGCTGCTCGCCGACCCCGGCATTGTCCGCAACAAGTTGAAGGTGAACGCCGCCGTTACCAATGCCCGTGCCTTCCTCGCGGTCCAAAAAGAATTCAGTCGTTTCGATGCCTATATTTGGTGCTTTGTCCAGGGAAAGCCGATTCAAAACAAACGAAAGTCATTGCAGGAAATCCCGGCCAGGACCGCCGAGTCGGAAGCCATGAGCAAGGATTTGCTGAAACGCGGTTTCAAGTTCGTGGGTCCGACTATTTGCTACGCCTTCATGCAGGCAGCCGGATTGGTGAATGATCATATTGTCAGTTGTCCGAGACATCGGGCGGTTCGAGCCATTTAGCGGGAACCATGATTGCATCGCGTTCTCCGCTCGCGGGTAGTACCCGCGTATGCCGGCTTGTTTTCGGCGTCCTGCCGAAAACTCCATGGCGTACGAAGCACATGTAAAATTCGAAAACCAATTTGATGTTGCGCGTAACCTAAACCCTCCGGCAGAAGCCGAAGGGAACCCGTGCAACGCCGGTGTTACCTGAGTTACAAGTCGGTGCAGTTAATCAAGGGCGGATCTTCGAAGTGGGTTCACGAAACATTTCAAGAGCAACGCCTGTTCGCCTGGCAAGAAAAGTATGGCGCGTCACCGTCAGTGCTTCGCAATTGGATACCGTCACGCGATACATTAAGCGACAGGAAGAGCATCATCGCAAATTGACATTTAAGAAGGAGTTTGTCGCGTTGTTGGAGAAACACGGAATCGATTTTGATCGAGGATATTTATGGGAGTAGTCGAACTCAGTCGTCCCTTCGGGACTCACCTGGCTTTCATCATTGATCCCGGCGTTGAAACGCCGGGCTATTGCCAATCGTCCCTTCGGGACGCTGGTTCTTCCGCTGGAGGCCGGCGGGAACACATGGTGCGCCCGAGCCTCGTCAATCCTACTCTCTTAAACTTCAAACCCTCCAATGGCCACTCACAACCGCTTGACCTAGGCATGGCTTTCTCGTTCCCTTGACCCCCGTGCCTGACGAAGACGAATCCGAGACCGAATCCCACGTCGCAGCGCCCCGTGAAAAGGCCAGCTTCATGCGGCGCATCTACGACTGGACGCTCAGTTGGGCGGAGAAACCGGAGGGCACCTGGGCGTTATTCGTCATCGCCATTATCGAGTCTTCCGTTTTCCCGATACCTCCCGATGTTTTGCTCATGGCCCTGTGTGTCGGCGCGGTGAAAAAATCATTTCGCTTTGCCCTCATCTGTTCCATCGGTTCCGTGCTCGGCGGCATGGTCGGTTACGGCATCGGCTATTGGGGCTATGAAGCCATCGGCGAACCGATCGTGAGAATCTATCACGGTGAAGCCGTCATGCTAAAGATCAAGGGACTTTACGATGAGTACGGTTTTGTCGGCATCCTCATCGCCGCCATCACGCCGATACCCTACAAGGTCTTCACCATCGCCTCGGGTCTGTTCAAGTACAACTTCTTCATGTTCGTGCTGGCCTCGATCATCGGCCGCTCGTTCCGTTTCTTCGTCGTCGCCACCATCCTCTACAAGTTCGGCCCGAAGATGAAGACGGTCATTGAGAAGTATTTCGACTGGTTCGCCTGGGGCTTTATGATCCTTCTGGTACTTGGGTTTGCAGCTCTGAAAATGTTCAAGCACTGATTAAGCGCGAGCATTCGTCAACAACACATGCCTTCTCTCGCCGCCGCCCTGCTTATCTAAATTCATCGCGCCCCGAAATCGCGCGATGCTGACGCTCTACATCGCCACTGAATAAATTACCTGCCGCAACGTTCCACTTGGGAACACCTGGCCCCTCCGGATATCCTAATGGCATTTTCCTTTCTTAAACGGCACGCCCTTGCGTTGGCGATGTTGTTTCAGTTCGGGCTGGGCGGCGCGGTAATGCCTTTTGTGACCCTGTATCTCCTCGACCGAGGGCTCAACATTACCGGCATCAGTCAGATCTTCTTTGGCGCGTCCGGCATGCTGCTGTTTTTTCCCTTTTTCTGGGGAATGATGGCTGACCGCTACATTCCCTTGAATCGACTGTTCACCATCCTGAACATTTTGTTGATCCTGATTCTCGGAATCTTCACCCGTCAATTTTCGTTCACGGGATTGATGATCTCCTACATGTGCTTCTACGCCTGTTTCAATCCATCCCTCCTCCTTCTTAATCCACTCAGCTTCCATCACCTCAAAAACCCGCGGGCGGATTTCGGACGCCTGCGACTCTGGGGCTCGATTGGCTGGATGATTCCCTCGGCCATCATTTTCTACTTCCTGGCCACTAATCCCAAGCTGGACCTGGTTTACACGGTCTATCTTGGTATGGGCATTGGCGTCTTGATGCTGGGCACGTCTTTCTTCCTGCCGCATACCCCGTCTGGCACCGCCCATATCGTTTCGGATCCCGAGACTGAAACCGGGCTGACTTATTTCCAGGCGGTTCGGAAATTGATGACGAACAAAGCCTACCTGATCGTCCTCGTAGTATTTTTCCTGGTCGCCTCGTCGTTTTCCATCCAGGCAATCTACTCACCCCTCATGCTCGAACAAATGGGCCTGGAACGAAAGTGGATTGGTCCCGCGCAATGCATCGGGGTGGTGCTCGAAGTATTTCTGTTCATCTGGCAACGCCGCTTTCTTCATCGGTTGAGCTATGCCGGGACAATCCTGGTTGGCGCAGTCGCGATGTTGTTGCGGCACTTTATCTTCGCCTTCAGCGACAGTCTCACTTTGATGATTGTCAGCCACTTGCTCACCGGACTCGTCATCGTGTTCCACCACATCGGGGCGAGTGTATTGGTGAATGCCATCGCGCCCAAAGAGGTTCGCTCCACCGCCCAGACACTGCTCGTGCTTTTCGGTTCGGGACTGGGACCGATGACTGCCAATCTTTCGGTTGGGTTTATCTCCGAGGCGACCAATCAAAATCTGCGCATGGTTTTTCTATTCGCTGCCTGCCTGGCCTGCCTCGGTACGACCATTCTGGCGTTGAGCGCCGGGCGATTGAATCGGGCCGCCCGCCAATAACCATTACTCCGAAACTTCCTCCACCATTACCGTTCCTTTCCTTGCCTTTCGACCCCACGGCACTTCGCGGACCAGCATCAAGATCGAAATGGCGATCAGGCTGATGCTAATCCACGCCAGTTTCTGCATTCCCAGAATACCCGCCAGGTGAAAGCCCAGCAACGGTGCCGCCGCTCCGCGAATTCCGGTAAAGAACGTGTGCACGCTCATATAGTCCGCCACTCGTTCCGGCGGTGCGAACTTGGTGACCCAGAGACTCCACGCCACGTCTCCACCGGAATGAGACAAACCGAAGAACATCGCGCCAATGACAAGTCCCTTCATATCATGGGCGGTGAAATACAGCGGGATGCCCACAGCAAAACCGACATTCAACAGCGCC
>CALBIE010000631.1 GCA_937893495.1 uncultured Verrucomicrobiales bacterium
GCCCGCGAGTCGGCCGCGAGCAACGGGGTCGTCAATGAGACATTTATCGCCACCAATCCGGAAAGGAATACGAGATGCTTCGTGCTGGTTCCCTGAAAACTCCCCAACGACTGAATCGGTTTCATTTATGTTTGGTGTAAAACAGGCGAAGAAGACGAGTCGGCGAATTTCTCTACCTTACACTCAACCGTTCATTTTCGATGAGCAAATTGATTCTAAAACATGAGTTCGTTCAACTCTTCGAGCGACTCGGAGCTTGTTACTCTGAATCCTCATCGTGATTTCGGATTCGGAAACTGAGACGCCTGCGATCCTGCCATTGCCAAATACCGAGGATAATTGTGATTACACCGAGAGCGATGCCGAAACCGTAGCTTGTCGCGCGAGATGCTGAGGAATCCCCCGGGTCTTCGAAAGACATCCATGTCAGGGTGCCAAAAATGCAAACAAGGAATATGCCCGTTAATGAAAATTCCCACTTCCACCAAGGCGTTGTCTTTCTTGTCATAACCAACTCCAAAGGCTCCAACCAGTTTCCTGATAGTTCCACTCCGAATGGTTGCCGTCAAGCAGGGGTGCTTCCAAAATCTGTTTTCGGGTCCAAGTGGATCCCCGTGTAGCGCGCCAGCGTCTTGGAGTGCGGTGGCTCGACACCGCTTTCCTTGCGGCATTGTGAAAGGTAAATCGAACTCATGGGAAATCTTACGCTCTCGCTGTATCGGCCGCCGCCCGCACGACCCCAAACCTCGTTCGACACTCTCCTCACTGGTCGAAAGTATATGAGCCTCCTCACGTCGGCTTCTACGGCCCAGTGCACACCGCCTCGCGGAAGAGACGTGGGTTGGTCATTTCGGCGATGCCGTCATCTCGGGAGCCAGTTCCTTGAATCGCTTGATCCACGCGCCTTTGATCGCAGCCGCGATTCCGCCGTCCTTTTCTCGCGCGTAATCGTCAGCCGTTTTGCCCCAATAAAAACTCACCCATCCCTCCGCAACACTGTTCGCCTTTTTCATGAACTGCTCGAGTTCGTCCATGCCACAACTCAGCGGAAATATTTCTTCAACCACGATCGGTTTACCGATGTCGTACACCTTCAACGCGGCGAGCGCCTTCGCCACTTCACCTTTGCGCGGATAGAAATGCACGGCAACGATGTCGAGTTTCTCGGAAACCGTCGGCGAATAAAAAAGCGGCTTCGCATTCGGCCACGTCAACGCCCAGGGAATCACGCCGACAGTAATCGGGCACCACTGGTCGTGTTTGCGAATCGCCGCGACCAGCGTATCCACCCAGGCCTTGGCCACCTCTTCGCGGTTGCGTCCTTTCAGATCCAATGAGATGCGCTGCACGAAGTGCTTGCCGCCAAACTCGCCAGCCAGCCAGGCGGTCTCCTTTTTCCCGCCCGGAAGGATTGGCTCGTTCATCAGATCGTAGCAGAAGATGGCAGGGCTCTTTGCACAGGTCTTTGCCACGGATGACCAGAATGCGGCCTGCGCCGCCCAACGCGCTTTTTCGTCCAAGGCGTCATACCATGCCGGAACGTCCTTTTTGTGATAGCAACCCAGCCCCGTGATATCGAGATACAGGCCGTTAGTCTCGGCGAGGGCGATGAGCTTCGACAATTGTCGGGGGTTCTTCGCGTTTGGCTTCGTCGGCGATTCCATGAACGCGCCGAATTGCAGGTGAATACGCACTACGTTCGCCCCGAGATCCCGGATTTCGCCGAAGTCCTCAACGACCGTGGCCCATTCGTCATGCCAGTAATCCTCCAGCAACCGCCCGCTACCGTCCTGATGATCGTAATTGACGCCCCACACACGAAACGGTTTTCCCGAGTCGGCGAGCTCGAATCGCGAGCCGTCCTTGCTGACTACGATCGGGCTCAACGCGGCGGCCGGCGCTTGAGCCGATACGAATAGTCCGGCCGCCAATACGAGTAATCGAAGCCCGAGCGATGCGGTCGAGATGGCGGGAGCGCGGCATTCATTCCGCAGAAGCGTCCAGACACAGACGGCTTTCCCGCACTCGTCGCCGGTGCTGGAACCCTTCGCAATCCCGGGTGTCGGAACACGCGATTCAAAAACTCGCGAACTGATTGGCAAATCCACGTTTCTGCGGCATGAATGCCGCGCCCCCACTGAGTCGTTCCGGCCATGCTTGGAGGTGAGGAGGCTCATATTTTTTTCCGTGATAGTTTTTTTGATCAGATTCTCCTTACGTCGGCTGCTACCTGTTACGTGGTTGAAAGCGCTCGTTACTTCTTCTTCCGCTTGGCAGGGGCTTTGCCATTCCCCTTGTTCTCCCACCAACCGCCGCGCGGGACAAAATCCGGTTCAAGCAACGCGGCATGTTGCGCGTCGCGACTCGGAATGCCTTTCTCGACTAGCTGCTGGATTGAACGTTCGTAGGTGTCGGCATTCCATTTGGGGTTTGGTGTCGGGAATCGCGCGCCGACCTTTGCCTGCCACGCGGTCAACTCGGCCAACATGGACGAAACAAGCTCGGGTTCCGCCTTCGACAAATCGTGCTGTTCGCCCAGGTCGCGATTCACCTGGTAGAGTTCCTTCCGATCATCCTCGAAGTAATGGATCAGTTTCCACTCGCCGCGCCGGACGATGGCCGAGGGTTCACCGCCCTGGTTGCCGTAATGCGGGTAATGCCAGAACAAGGATCGCGGCGCGATGTTCCCGCCTTTCAACACCGGCGCGAGGCTGATGCCGTCCAGATGTTGTTTTGGCATCGCGGGTAATCCGGCGATATCGAGAATCGTCGGATAGAAATCGGTCGAAATCACCGGCGCGGCCGACGCGCTGTTCGCCATGCTGCGTGATGAGAGCCAG
>CALBIE010000632.1 GCA_937893495.1 uncultured Verrucomicrobiales bacterium
TGAATGACCCCCTTTTGGTGGGCATGCTGAATGGCGTTGCAGATGTCCAGAAAGAGATCCAGACGCCGGTCCGTGCTGAGTTTGCTTTGGTCGCAGAATTCGGTGATCGGAATGCCTTTTACCAGCTCCATCACGAAGTAAGGGCGACCGGAGTCAGTGGTTCCGCCGTCAAAAACCTGTGCGATGTTCGGATGAGTCATCAGCGCCAGCGCCTGTCGCTCTGCCTCGAAACGGGCGATTACCTCCCGCGTATCCATGCCGGGCTTGATAATCTTCAACGCGACCTTGCGCTTGACCGGGCGGAGCTGCTCCGCCATGTAAACCACCCCGAACCCACCCTCGCCGATTTCCTGTAGCAGCTTGTAGTTGCCGATGATCGATCCCGGACCCTCGCTGATGTTGCCGATATCCGAAGCGGATATATCCGGCTTGTTCGTCTCCAGAAAATCACCCGCATCCTCCAGTGCGGCCAACAATCCCAACACCCGTTCCCGTTGAGCCGCGTTGCCGGCGCATTCCCTATCCAGGTACGCGCGCCGTCTGGCAGTTTCGGACATTTCCGCAGCCGCCTCAAACAACTCGCGATCGGATTTCAGATTGTTATCCACTCGATTTCTGAGCCTATCCTAAACAATGCGAAAAAACGTTACGAAGAGGGTCAAAACACTTGTCGGCATGCCAACGGCCGCTTTGTAACGGCATAAATCCCATAATCGACGGTGGATTGGTCTCGGTTTGCCTGGCTTTCATGGGTGCTTCCAGATTTCGTACTGTAGTTTCGGTCGAGTTCACTATTCCAGGCCAATCACCGTGATTCAGAAAATCATACTCACTCCAATTCCGCCGCACCCCAGGCACTTTCACGACCACCCGTCTCCGAGCGGACAGACCTGACTTCGGCCGCAGTGACGGATGACGCGCGATTGCCAAACTCACTTCGGATATGAGTGAGCACGGCGGCAATCTGTTCGTCCGAGAGTCCGCCCAAGGCCGGCATCGGGACAGAGTTGGGACCGCCGAAGCTCTTTCCGGCGACCATCACTGGCCCGGTAAGCCCGTGTAGCACGATCTTGATGATGCGATTCTTGTCGCCCCTAATCCATTCGCTGCCGACGAAGGGTGGATAAACTCCGGGCAACCCTTTCCCCTCCGGCTGATGACACGGCAGGCACGCCATTTCGTAAATGGATTCACCGACGGTCGGTGTCTTTGGTGGCGTGCCTAGAATCTTCTTCAAGTAGCCAGACTGCCCGGCGCTGGCGAGTTGCAGGCGGCCGGCCGCGAAATCACCCGCCCAATGCGGTTGCAACGCCCGCGCGCTCTGCCGCATGGCGTAATCGAGAAACGGATCGCGTGGCGCATCAAACGCCTGCGCCACGATTCGGACCGCCTCCGGTTTCGCGACATAACTCGCCGCCACAACCGCTTCGAGGCGAACACGCGGATGGTCGTCGCGCACACTGCCGTCGAGCAACTTGAGCGGGTCAGGCAACTTGTCCGACCACATCCCGGCCACCCGGGCACCGTAGGCGCGCACGCGGGCATCCTTTGCAGCGAGCAGTTTCTGCAGCAGCATCGGTCGAGCGACCTCGTGCGCTTCATAAACCCCCGTCACGTCGAGGAGCAATCGTTCGTAATCGTGCGTTGCCGGCTTCAGTTTCCGCACCCAAGCATCGGCCGCCTTCAACACAACGCCGGTCGGCGTGTCGAACAACAGGCGCTTGGCCTGGTACCGCGTCCAACGTTCCGGCGAGCGGAGTTGTTCGAGCAGTTGCGCGGGCTTCATGGCGGCGAGGTTCGGTTGCTTGATCGCCCCCCTGCCCTTCGCTGTGATGCGCCAGATTCGGCCATGGTTCTTATCGCGGCGCGGATCGGCGTAGCTGGCCTGGTAATGCCCGATGATCGGATTGAACCAGTCCGCCGCGTACATTGCTCCGTCTGGACCGACACTCACGTCCACAGGACGAAACGACGTGTCCGAAGATTTCATCAGCTTCGGCAGTTGCGTGGTTTTAAAACCGGAACCCGCATCATGAAAACGATGCAGTTCCACCACCGCGCCGAAGTAGCCGCCGATGAGTGCGCAACCCTGGATGTTATCCGGTAACGCCTTGGTCCCTATGATTTCCAGTGACGTCGTCTTGGGAGACGTGTCGAACAGCGGCCCAACGGAGTGATACTGCTCAGGCGAGTTGCGATAGGAAACACTCGCCTCCTGTGCGGAACTGCTGCCGGACGGACTGGCGCCGCGTACCATCCCGGGAACCGTCCAGTAACCATGCGGCCGGTCGCCGGACTTGTGAAAGACCTGACCGTAATCGTCGAACGCGATGCCCCAGCAATTCGCGCCCGCCATGCCGCCACCGAAGAAACCTTCGAGCCGCAACTGCCTCGGACGCATCCGCCACACTGCCGCGCGATCTAGTCGCGCGACGCCCCACGGCGTTTCCACGCGGGACATGGCGTGTAGTCCCTGCGAGAACCACAGGCTGCCATCCGGCCCATGGCAGATGCTGTTGACGAGTTGATGGGTGTCACCAATTCCGAAGCCGGAGAACAACACCCGCTTCGTGTCCGCCTTGCCATCACCGTCGGTGTCGCGCAGATGAATGAGTCGATCGAAGTCGCACACATAAACCCCACCCGCGCCCGGTTCAACGCCCTGCACCATCGTCAGTCCTTCGGCGAAGCGCCACGATTTGTCCGCCTTGCCGTCACCGTCCGTATCTTCAAGCACCTGAATGTAATCAGCCGGCTCCGCAGCCGCGAGCGTCTGCGGATACGTCGGCGAACACGCGACGTAAAGCCGCCCCCGCTCATCCCAAGCGAACTGAGTGGGCTTGACCACACCCTCGCGTTCGGAGGCAAACAGGTTCACCTGATAACCCTCCGCGAGTGTGAACGTCGCCTGTTGCTCTTCGGGCGAAAGCGCCTTTGGTACGCCGGCTTCGGAACCAACTCGACGCAACTGCGGCACACGGGCCGGGCCGGAGGCCGGCGCTCCACTCGCAATCGCGTGAATCCGCGCGTCAGCCTGCTCCACCAGTGGCAACTGACGTTCGAACGCTGCCTGCAACGACGGCTCCATTCCACCGGCCTTGCCGAACATTTGATTCACCCGGTCGCCATACACAAACGACCAGTTGGCCGGTCGCCAGCAGTCGAACCAATACTTGTTCTTCGCCACAATGGCCGCACGCAGTGCTTCGAGTTCCGCTGAGAGATTGGGTTCCGCGCCAAGCTGCGCCGCGACGATGGTGGCAACTTCCCGCAATCCGCTGTCGGTGAGATGTATCCCATCCTCGGTCAGGCGTTGCGAAGACTTGCGGGCCGACAAGGACTTGAACAAATCCACGAACACCGCCCGGCGTTCTTTGGCAATGGCACGCACGGCGTTCGCGTAGGCGGCCACGTCAGCATTGCGTTTCGTCAAATCCGGCGCATGCGAGGCCAACGGTTTCTCGAAGGGCATCGGCGAGATGAGCACCAGCCGTTTGGTCCGGGTTGCGAACTGGTCTAGTAGTCGGTGATAGGCCGTGGTGAACTCCGTCAGCCGTCCGACCCCGTCGAGCGCTTCCATCTGGCCGAACTGGGTGATCACCGTGGTCGCTCCCGCCGTTTCCAACTGCATCATCCAGGAACCGAAGTTCAAATCGCGCCATTGCTCATAGACCGTGTCCGCCTCCCATGCCATCGAACGAAAGCGCGGTTGTTTCGCGGCGAACACTGACGCGAGCAACGCCTCCAGTTCGCCGGACTTTTGTTCGCGGACAAGATTCTCCTGCCCGACGAACACGACGACTTCCTTTTCGCCTACCGCAAACTTTCGATTGGAAAACGGTACAAGCGGCGTGGTCGGCTGCGCTCGACCGAAGCGACTGAGAATCTCGCCTTCAGCCGGCACCGCGGAATTCGGCAATTCCTCGATGCGGATGTTGCGGAAAGAAATCTCCGCCTTGCAGTTGCCGTGAATCTGCAACGCGATGACGCCGGTATCGTCGATGTTCGGCTCGCGTTCGACCCAGATAGCCGTGCGTTGGCCGTTGAGAAACAACAGTATTTGAGCACCGTTCGCGACGATTTCGTAGCTGTTCCAATCGTTCGTTTTCTCAAGTCGCGCGACAAAGTTCTTATCGGCAGTGGCCAGCATCTTACGCCGACGCGATTCATCATAAAGACAACCGGAGTATCCGGCACCGATGTCTGCTTGAAAACCCGACATCTCGTTCGGCGGATTCGCGATGCGCTTGCTGCGGAACTGCACACCGCTGTTCACAAACCCCTCGGTGCCGACGAGTTTGTAATCGAGCCGGAGATGGAAATTTTTGTAAGTCTTGCGGGTGGCGAGAAACTCATTGCGCGGATTGCCCTTCAATGAACCTCCTACAATTGCGCCGTCGCGGATGCGCCACACATTGGTCGTGTCACACTCCCAGCCCGCAAAGGATTTGCCGTCGAACAATGACACGGGCGCGGCGATGGACGAAAACGCGATCAGCGAAACGAGGAGACAGTAAAACGATTTCATTGGCTTCATTGCTTTAGGAATCCGCGCAGTGTGGCCACCCGCCGCGCGGAAAGCAATTTCTGGAATTGTCCGGGGGACGGACTGCCCGATCCCGGTGGGGCAGGTCTCCGACCTGCCGGTTGCGGCCTCTCTGAGGGCGCCACTTCCGGAAACGAAAATGAATCTGGATGTGTCCGGGGAACCAGAGGTTCCCGGAACCGGCAGGTCAGAGACTCACCCCCACATTCGCCAGTCCGTTCCGTGGCAGGCTCTAATTATTGGCCCCACAGGAAATGAGCCTCCTTACGTCGGCTGCTACGGTTCCTGGAATCACCTCTCCACGCTTGTCACGCTACTTCGTGCCGGTGACCGTCTCGTGGGCGATTGCTTTCAGCTTTTGCCAGTCCGCCACCTGCAACGTCGGCGGGCGAAACAAGTTTTCTCTCACATCGCGACCCGTGATGGCTTCAAACCAGACTGCGCCGGCCAGATAACATCCGCGATCATTCGCGTGCTTGAAGTCGCCGCCGAGCTTCCATTTGTCTTTCACTTTCCGCCAATAGTATCCAACCACGACTGAATCCGATTGATCGGGCAAGTCCGGATGCTGGTAGTTTTCGGCCGTAAAACCTTTGATGGGATACGCCCTCCGATACACTTCGGTATCCCGCGCCTTCTGGAACGCCGCACCGACCGGAAGAACGCCACCATCAATTGCCTGAGCCGCCTGCGCGTAAGCTTTCTCGATGCGGGAAAACATTTCCGCCTGCGTCATTTTCCCTTCCGCCAGAAACGGGTGGTCCGGCCGGTAAGCCCAGGTCTGGTGCATGAACAGCTTTGCCTGCGGCGCATGCTCGCGAACCAACTTCGCCAGGTTGTCCAGGTACGGCTGATAGGTCGTGTAATCCACGGCCGCCGCACTGAATTGTTGCAGGGTCACGACATCCCATGGCTTCGACTTCAGCGCTTCCACCAACGAAA